>NZ_JBBAXC010000017.1 GCF_037120725.1 Bacillus spongiae | reverse complement strand
ATTTTTATCAATTAGACGACTATGATGAGGCTCTACACTCTTTGGAAGAATGGATTCAACTAGCTTGGAGTAGCCCTTTTCCCTCTTTTCAGGAAGTAGCGAAAACGCTTGAAAATTGGAAGGCTGAAATTCTTCAATATTTTCTTTCCCCTTTTACCAACGGACGAACAGAAGGGACCAACCACAAGATTAAGAACATAAAAAGACGAGCATATGGTTACCGAAGGTTAGAACGTTTTAGGCTACGTGTATTTCTTGAATGTACAGGAAAAACCTATAAAGAAAACACTTTCTAATTTCTTCTTTTTCAGCTTTTCCGATGGTAGTTGGTAGAATAGGAGCCGTCAAGGAAAGCACTTGACAGCTCCTATTCTACCAACTAAGTGGTCTCCAAGCTGAAGAAGAACATCGCCTGATCGGCTGCGCACTCTCGTTAACTAATTTCTAGGATTGGGTGCAAATCACAGAAAATGGTGAAGAGACTAAAATGTTATGTATCAGCGTTTGATTCGGCATTCACCCTTATTTAACAGAACCTTAAAAGAAAATTACTTTAATAGGCTTTTCATACTAATGATTATTACACTTTGTCTTTATACTTTTGTATTATTTTCATATTTAAGTCACTTATCTCTGAAAAATGCCACTCGAAGGTATTTAGAATTCTATGAAATTCAAATAACAGTTCCTTTACTTTAGTACTATCATTTAGATTAACAGTTTTAAAGCCACTTAGTACTTTGTCTAACTCACTTGATAAAACTTTCAAATCCTCCAAATTATCATACTGATCATCAATATCGTCCGTCGTTACAATATTGGTTTTAGAATTAAGTTTTTCTAGTATTGACAATACTTCTCGTAACTTATTTTCCATTTTTTCTCCTCCAGCCTATAACAAAACGCCCTTCTGCTTTGTCAGTCTGATTAAAAGTATAGATGGTTTATATCAGTTTTACTAATCACAGTGCTTTATATTGGCTAAATTTATTATAATTGACTAAACTTTATATTATTTTTTCAATAGGATTTTTCTAACTACAAATTTATATCATATAAATAAAAGCTTTGAGAACATACCTTTACCTGAACAAATGTTCCTTTGGGGTAAGGGTCCCCCTCCATTTCAATTATAACTATGCTTGACCCGATCCTAAAACAACAACAGGCTTCCTCAAAAAAGGCTTCAACTTTACAAACTATAGTCGTGAAAAGTCCATCGCTATTTATGGCATATCGTTCCTTGTCAGACTTTTTTACATCTTTTCTCCATTTTATTTTAGTTGATATGTCTAGCTCCACATTGTATTCTCGTCCTTCTATGGCAGTTTCACCCACCCAAATAGCTGCTTCGCTTCCAAACTCAGATGTAAATTGGATTATATTCTGGTCATTATACATTCCTTCATTCTTTATTATTTTGATTCGCATGGACATCAGCTCCAACATTTATTTAGGGCAATAAATAATTCAACTTATCCAGTGAGAATACTACCAAACTACCCTTTCATCCCCCCGCCTAAACATGGCTGCCTCGGGACTATCATAATCTTGTTCACGTAAAGAAATTTCTATAGTTCTGCCCAATTCAAAAATCAACTGAATTGCTTCTTCAAGTAATAAAACTTTTTCTACATTTTGGTTTATTAAGGAACATAGTTCATCTCTATATCCCTTCGTATCAATATTATAAGCATTATCATTATTATAGACTGTTGGTAGTGTAAATGTGGATAGAATAGCTGTATCGTTTATTCCTTCAAAAACTAATTGAATATAATCCCTGATAAAAATAACCGATGTCATTTCAACTCCTTCAACCCAACTTACACCAAGTACCCCATCTAAAAAACAAGCCCGAATAACTACTTTTAGGCAGTAAAGTATTGGAAGTAATGGATCAAGAGTTTTTAGGAGAATTTGAAGATTGGAAAGAAGCATCCAATCCACCTTTAAAGATAATAGAAGTCATTTGGTTGTCAGTTTGGAAACTACTTTTTTTTAGCTAAAAAATATCATATTTAATAGATATTCTACACATAAAAACCTTATGGCTCATAGTATTTTATCTATTTCATTCTCATAATTAGTTGTTGTATCATTGATTTCAATTAATAAAGTATCCTCATCAGTTGCAGGTTCGTAACCAATGATAACTTTTGGAATATCGAAATTTTTCTTCAAATTAACTAGATAATGGACTAGCTTCTTCAACCTTATCTTATTTTTGTGCCTTTCATTTGTTAGTAATTGATTTTCTGGAAAGTTAAATACAATATCACCTAATTGTTTATCAAACGAAAACACAACTACTATGTCTTTCAATAAAATACCTAGGTGTAATTCTTCTAAGAAAATATTACCTGTTCCTTTTGGTGATAAGGTTCGCTCTATGTTTTTCACTTGAGAAAAACCGATATCTTTTTTTATATTATAATCATAAAAATGTGATGAGTTAACTTTTAATGTAGAGAATTTAAGTTCTTCATATACTAATCTATCTATATCCCTCTTATTAAAGTCCATAAATAGTACCTCTAAGTTTTCCAACACCATCCATCCCTTGTTAATGGTCATTAAACTTAATACCAGTCTGATCCATTTAATTAATTATTATGTATTGTATTCATTGACTTTACATAAAGCCGTTCACCCTGATTAATCAAGCAATTCTAATAATCATTTAATCCTAACTTTGGTCTAGAGTAGTCCATCCAGCAGCATTGAGTTCATCTTTAAGTGAGGAAAATGCTTGTCTTGAATCTGACCCTTTAAACTCAAATCTTGTAAAAGGTCTTGTAAAGAATTCAATAAACATTGGATCTGCGCTAACATCTCTTTGACCGATACACTTATCTTTCCGTTTAATTTCAATCACTTATTTACCATCTAATTTCTCAGTTCTTATTCTGTACGCTATCCAATTTTGATTACACAGGTTAAAATCAACAAACTTTTCTGCACCCAGCTCATTTATGTAAGTGATACCCGTTGGTGTAATACTTTTAATCTCCTTCATTCATAAACACTCCTCAAAATTTATTAATTTTCTATTTTGCTATTCTTTTCTCTACCATCAGGGAGTCTATATTTTTTAGTTCTTTTGTTTCTATTACACATTTTGAAACCATATTATCTAAGAAAAAATTGCCTATAACTGTAGTATAGTCTTTTTTTATTTCTATAGAGGTACAGTTTCCTGTCAATTCTTCATATATTGCATCTCCTTTTTGAATCTACAGTCCACTAACATAAACCTATATTACAGACTCTCGAGAAAAAAAAGAACGTACTTTTTAGTGAATCCCGTTATTTCTTACGAATCGAAAGAAAGTAGTCTTCAAAAAGTGAAATCAGACACAGCTGTTGCGAAACATTTGTGTGAGTTGTATTTCAATGAGGACTTAGTTGCCTATCAACGGAAAATTGTTAAAACGATGAACCTGAGTAATCTGAATAGACAACACGATTCTTTAACACGGTACTATGTACAACTAAAACTTCAGTTCAAAACGATACTAGACCTAGTATTCCTTGAATATAAAGGGTTTTTTTGTAATTTATATGTGCTTTATTCTTAAAAACGCTAATCCTCTATCCTACTCCACATGATGTATTAAAGGTACCAACGGAATAATTAGTTGAGGAAATGCAGAGTATAGGAGGAAAAAAAACGTATGGGTTGTTTTATGAGAAGGCTTTGAAATTAAAAGTGTCTTCAGAACGGGACACACTTACCAGAATTGATCCAAGAGTTTACCAATCTGGTAAGTTTACAGCTACAATCCAAAAGAGGAGCTATTAAGCTCCGTTAGACAATCTATACAGCTGTTCAAGGATTAACCAATAATAGAAATGAAAAGATGCGAGTGTATTTTGACAAAAAAAGTGAGGGCAAGCCTCACAAAGTAGCCATCATAGCTTGTGCTAACAAGCTATTGGATTGAATTTATGCGATATTAAAGGAGAAACAAATGTACACCGCATAATTCAATACAATTAATTGCATAACTTACAAAACTTAAAATTAAGGGATTAAAGCTTATTAGTTATGTCCAATTTTATTTAGAGGATCGTAAAGTTTACCCTCACTTTCCTATAAATGAGCTGATTCGAGATAGTTGTTAAAAGGGGATTTCTTCTCTCTATTCATGTCCTAATGATTGATTCAACGTTACTTCGTCAACTCCATTTTATATTCGACAGCATTTCCCTCCCATGTATAAACACTGACATAATATCTGCCTGGTGAGACATGAAAGGAATGATCAACTAGTGGGTTGGCTATCACATTTCCATTATCATCCTCTACTAAAACATTGTAATCCGTTCCACTAAGTTTCGTTAGTTGAATCATGACTTCACTGCTGGTCTCTACATCGAAATAGAACCAATCCGTATGGTCATTTGTTGCATAATCAAGTGCACCTCCTATTTGGGTATTGATGAGGTTTGCAGCTGATTTCCGATTATTTGGTTCTGTTTCCGTATCGAAAGATCCACCAGTATCTGGTTGATTCCCATTTAATGCTATGGAATAGTCGACCCATTCTCCAGACCATGTATAAACAACGATGTAATATCGCCCAGGTGAAGCATTAAAAATAGGATTGTTTAATGGTTCTGCTAAACGATTTCCATTGGCATCTTCAACAAGCACATTGAAGTCGGTACCGCTCAGTTTCGTTACATCAATAGTGACTTCACCTCTTTCATCTACATCAAAGTAGTACCAATCCGTATGGTCATTACCGGTAGCATAATCAAGAGAGCCCTCTAACTGATCTCCGAAGCCCATAACGTTTGCTTCTGATTGTCGATTGTTTGACTCAGTTTCAGTCGTTACATTTCCATCATTGATTGATATTCTCATACTGCTGCTGCTAAAAGCTCCTTTATTATCTGTAACAGTTAGTCTGACGGTATATGTCCCAGCTTCTGTATAGATATGTGAAGGGTTGGATTCAATGCTACTGTTTCCATCTCCAAAATCCCATTCAAATTCTACAATCGAACCATCTGGATCATAAGCATCTGTACTAGAGAACTGAATTGGATTGTTCACTGTCCCTTGACTATTTGCACCAATGATAGCTACTGGATCAAGGTTCGTCGCCGTAGTGTTACCGGTATACATTCCATGGAACACTACATCATACACATACTGCCCTCTTGAGTTCACTCGGTGATTGACAAAATAGGCTGTTAACGTTTTATAACCACTCCACTTCCCTGTACGGCTTAACTCACTGATTACTTGATTAACTGCTTGATTGATATCTTCAAAATCGGCTACCTCACCACCTGAAGTACCTCCCACATACTCTCCTGTTAGAGTATAAGTATCGAAGAACTCGGAAGCAAAGGTATCTTGTGAAACATTATTTAGATTTATTTCGGTAATGATTTCGTTTTCTATTTCTATTAATGATTTTACAGAGTGGTTTAGAAGGTAGTCATTTGAGACAGACGGTACTCCATATTGATCGAGATTATTGTACAAGTAACTTAAATGAGCTTGAAACTCTTTTTCTAAGCTTGAATTCCTTGATAATTCATCCATATAACGATCGAATCCAGCTCCATCTTCGTTCTTTACCAGCTCATTTATAGTGTAAAAAATATCCATATGATTATTGATGATGAAATCATAAAACGCATAGGAATAGTCATAAAACTCCCACCCTAGGCTATATGATGCATGTAAGACCTGATCCAATGTGTAGCGGTCTGCTGGATTTGCTGCGATCCCTTCTACCATTGTGGATCTTGGCTCTATACCAGTTCTGGTTGATCCAGCAAAAAATTCCCCACCACCCTCTTCAAACCATGCGATTCGATCACCAGTATACAAAGGGGTACTTCCCCATAAACCTGGAACAACATATCTACTTTGCAAATAGTGAAAATACTCATGACGAAATAACTCTTCTAATTCAAAAATACTATCAGCTGGTACTTCACGATCCCAAGTAAAGAATGTTCCCCAGCTTTCTATATAGATTCCTCCATTATCGGTACCTACCCCATTGATATATCGATTTAATTTATATTCTTCCTTGTCATTGTAAATAATCGTAGTAAGTACATCGTCAGCATTTCCTTGCTCGACAGGCGTGTCGGTTCCGTAATATCTATGAAACTGTGCTTTCTCTTCTTTCGCTGCCCAATATATTTTTTGAATTTCTTCGGTCGTTACGCGGTCTCCTGCTTTAATAATAATTTCTCCATCATCAAATACATAGTGCTCCCCATAATAATAATCTTCGTAATCTTTTATAATTTGGTCATAATTTATATTCCCACCAAGACCTTCAAGTCGGTCGGCAATGGCTAAATATAAACCTGTATATTTAGGGAATACATTAATCGCACCACTAAAAACATCTATTGAAAAGTTTGGATCACTATGGAATCTACCTTCTTCTCCTATGATCCAAATTCCATTATCAATCAACCATTCATGATCGGTTCCCGAAAATTGAGTGAACTCTATAATAGTAGCAATCTCATTTAAAAGGTTGTCTACACGCCCGTGCCATGGAGCATCTTGAACATCTCTATACGATTCATTCAAAAAATTATAATAAAGATTATATTCAAATCCATTTAGTAGCGCATATATAGCATCTGTTTTTGAAAAATCTGTAATATACGTATTAACATGAGAATTAAAATCCTGAACAACTGGTAGAAGCGCATTAAACATGTCGACATCAGGTGTTCCATGGTTCATTAAAAATCCAATTTGCTCTAATACTCTCTCCTGACTATCGGTGCCAAGTTCAAAATGCTGATTATTTACCACTGCTTTAATAGCACTATTCATTTCATTTCTAAAAGATAAGTCTTCTAAATACGCTAACTCAGTATCTCCATAGTCAAAACCTATGTAGAAACCCCTATTTAATACTTCTATTAGGGTTGCAAGTCCTAAATCATCACGATTTGTATAAGAAGATCCTCTTTCAATGATCGCATCTCGTAACGTTAATAACCGGTTTCGATCGCGGTAAAATGCCACGGCATCATCACTATAACTCCAAAAATCGGTTATATTATTCGTTGAAATTGTAGCAAGTAATTCTACAAGTTCATCATCTGTATAGGTTAAAAGTTCTGAGAATGTGTGGTTATCTGCTAATGTCATAGATTGAAGGGATTCTGTTTGAGCTTGTGAAGGTGGTGCAGAAGGTGTTATTGAAGGGAGTTTTTCATGTTGCTTAATATGTTTCGTTTCTTCCATTTCCGTAGTATCTATGAAGGCTCTTTTTCTTTTTAAAGGAGTTCGATCGTTCACAATTAAGGAGACATCATTTAATTTTTTCACTCTATTGGGGGAACTTTCCTCCTTTTCCTGGGCATAACTTGTACCATATCCAGGAAAAAGTAACGTAACCACCAGCAATGAACTACACAGTTTCCCTATTAATTTTTTATTTGGTATATCCAACTTAGTTTCCTCCTCTTAATCTTTTTCTTTTTCTTTTTCAAATTTAAAACAAGCAAGTAAAGTTCAATCGACTATAGAATGGAATCATTGGATTCTTTTCCGTACACATTCCCCCTTTCAATACATATTTGTATACTATTAAATATTAGTAAAATTCATTAATTTTTCACAAAAAAATTAATACTAGTTAACAGTAACATAAAATCAGAATATTTCGTTTATTTTTTGTAAAATTATTCTAATTTTTTCTCGCACTACATTTTTACGATTAATTTTCCTTCTTTAACAATCAGAGTAGACGTCTATGTTTTCAAGGAATGGAAGAAAAAACACTCGCAATTGTAAATATTTCTCAAGGAGTAGAATGGGTTAGAGCGTTTTTTTTCTTTTTTACCGTGATATACGACCTAGTGCTATGAGAGCGGGATTCTTGGTGGTTTGGTGCTTCATATGGAGGATCTTAATACTATCTCACCTGAGTCTGAATCATCAATTGCAGACTGCACGGTTGGATGCATAATCGAGGGTATAACTAGTAATACCTTACGTAACACCCCTTCATAAATTCCGTGCCTAGATTGTATGAAAGGAGTGCTAAAACATATTGTACTATGTGGAGAAATGTACAACGACTGATGCTCAATCGCTTTTTATTTGCTAGAAATGCTGTGGTATTGGGTCGGAGTGTTTTATGGAAAGACGGTTTTAGTCGGGGGAAGGAGTGATTCCGCCCGCCCGTTACATTCTCAATTTTAGTATTAAGGAAAAAGAAGGGTTAATCGATTGTACCGCATCCCTTTTCTTGTTTCGACTTTATGTAAATATGTGTAGCTCTTTCTCGCTGTTATTGGATTTTACATTATTCCCTAACCTTCAAGCTTAAAATAATAAAAAAAGATGTAAAATTTCCTTTATTTTATCATTTCCAGTTATTTATCACTATATATTGCTCTAAGTCAACATATTTAAGTAGACCCTTAAAAAACTTCTGAAATGCCCGTAAATCTGCCGAAGGTTTGAAGCAAACATGGCGATCCATGGGTCAGGTCGATGATTAAGGTTTCTCTGTGATTTCCTCTGTGAATAAGAGGATGTTAAAAAAGCCAGTTTGTACAACCTTTCAAAACTGGCTTTTAATGGAGAAGTATGGTTATATACTATTTTGTTTGACCTCGTTAGGCTCTTTGCTGCTGAAACATCTCTTTCCCGTGTTTGAAAAGCCCTTCAAAAAACGCAAGCCAAACGGGATGATTCGCTCGTACTGTCTTTCCTCTCCCGATTCTTTCTAACTGTAGCATATACCATAGAGAGTCTAGTGGGATTTGGTTATCAATGCTTTTAATGCCGAGCTTTTTCGGATGAAGAATCACTTCTTCTAGTTGATTTGCTTCCATTAAATTGGGGAAATCCGGATAGATGGCAAACGGTCTTGCTAAGCCGACAAAGTCCGTTGCCTTTGAAGTGATCGCATTTTCCATTCCTGCTTTCGACCGAAACCCTCCTGTTACACATAAAGGGACATGAACCGTTTCTCGCAGTTTTTCAGCGAAATCAAGAAAATAGGCCTCTCTTTTCTTCGTCGATTCCTTTACATTTTGACCAGTCATGGTTGGATTTTCAAATGACCCACCTGAAATTTCGATTAAATCTACTCCCTCTTTCTCTAGTTGCTCCGCGACATAGATGGCTTCTTCCTCAGTAAAGCCTGCTTTCATAAAATCAGCAGAATTTAATTTCACACCGACCTGGAAATTGCCCGTTTGGCGCCGGATTTCTCGGTACACTTCAATCAAAAACTTCATTCGCGCGTCAATTTCGCCTCCCCATTCATCCTTTCTTTGATTATGACGCGGTGATAAAAACTGACTAATTAAATATCCGTGCGCACCGTGGATTTGCACCCCTGTAAAGCCCGCTTGTTTTGCGAGCTTAGCGCTATTCCCGAAGCGTTGAATGACCTCCTTAATTTCCGTTGGCGTAATCTCTCTTGGCTCAAGGAATAGCCGTCCTGTCCGACCCGGAAAAGGAATGGCGGAAGGAGCAATGGCTTCTTTCACTACTCCCTTCATGGCTTGTTTACCTGGATGATTCAACTGCATCCAAAGCTGTGTGCCATGAAGCGTTCCGTTCTCTGCCCACTTTTCCAAATGGGGTAACACGGCATCACTTTCGACCACCACATTCCTCGGTTCTCCTAATGCCCGTTGATCAATCATCACATGACCTGTCACAACAATTCCTGCTCCCCCCTTTGCCCAATTTTCATACAAATGATAGTGAGCTTCTGTAGGTTCATTGTTCACATTGGCTAACCCTTCACTCATGGCTCCTTTAAAAAAGCGATTTTTAATGATCGTTCCATTCGATAATGACATGTCGTTAAACAAGACAGATTCCATAGCATTTTTCACTCCTTACAGTTTCATTTCGTCACAGCGACCCCTTGTGTTCATTTCAAATAGTTTATGTAGATTTTCTTTAAGTATATTATGAGCTTTTGTTTAATATTAATAGATTCTACCATTGAGATAAAGCAATACGGTAGGTAAAATATAGAAAAGAATCAAGTAGATTGAAAAGGAGAATAAAATGAATCAACATGAAATGGTTTCATTGATTAAAACAAAACTACCTAACGTAGTGATCAGGCAAGTAAAGTCCAACACAACGGGATGGGATAATGATATTTTAATCATCAATGAGGATACCGTCTTTCGGTTTCCGAAAACAAAACGGATTAAGGAAAAAGTAGAAAATGAATGTTATATACAAGAAGCGTTAGTCAAAACAACGACAGCAATTACTGTTCCGATGTACACACCCGTAAGGGACGCTTCACACCAGATAGAATGTGTCTATTACCCTTTCATTAAAGGTCAGGCGGTAAATGAGACGATGATTGAAGAATGTACAACAGAAGAGAATGCTCAGCGACTCGGTGACTTTCTAAGTAAATTACATAGTATTCGTCATGCTGATCTCCATCATGATGCCACACTCACACCCATCCACTCATTCTCTTATTGGAATGAGCTCTATCAAGCCGTGCAAGAACAACTATTCCCGTATTTTACTAATTCGCAAAAAGACAGTACGAAAGAAGTGTTTACGAGTTTCTTAGAAGATTACGGAAGGATGAATAATCGTACTACTCTCATCCATGGCGATTTAACCATTTCAAATCTAATATATGATTATAGGAAGCAACAAATAGCCGGTGTGATCGATTTTACAGATGCTCAGTTTGGCGATCCAGCCTTTGATTTTGCTGGCATTTATTGGTCATTCGGTCCTCATTTTACTAAGAGGGTGCTTTCTAATTATCAAAACGATGAAGACGAAGAAACATTGTATAAAAGAGTAAAAGAATTTTACGGATTACAACCTGTTTTTCACGAGCTTTTGTATTCGGTTAGCCAAAATCAATCCATTGCTTGGAATAATGCGTTAACGAAATTTACAGCGTTGCGATCGAAGACCTATTGGTAGGCTGAACTTCATAGCGATTTATTAGTTATTGTGCTTGATAACTATAGCCTTAGTCTCAATAAACCTAATGTTTGAAACTTATGTGAAGTTAAATCGTATTTAAGAAAACGAGAAGCAAAGCAAATAAAAAAGAAATTTGAGAAGGAGATAGTATAAATATGGAGAATAAAAAATGTCTTAAATGTGGTGGTTCTGAATTCACTGAAGGTACAGATTACTATCCTATCAAGCCGAGTAAAATGTCTATGAGTGGTGGAAACTTCAATTCGTATTGACAACATAAGTATTTTTAGAAAGAAATAGAGGAAGTTGAATAAACGATTGGAAACCTTTATAGATAGGGTTTCCAAATTAATAGAGAAGTATCAACATTGAAGTTTAACAGACTGTTCCAATTACCCTAATTTGGGCTTTACCTCGAATGGATCTACTTTTCTTTCAATAATTCGCCAATTTACCAAAATATGCTTTTCAATTAATTTCATTGACGTTCACGTATATATTTAAATAGATGGCATATTACACTCCAAACATAGCTACAAGTATAATTAAACGATTGACTTCATGTAATCAATGATTTGGTCTTCTTGCTCGGTATTAAAAGCCATTTTGTTTTTTCCAATCTTCCCACATTTGGTACATTCATGGACAATTTGATAGCCTTTCTTATTCGAGTAATCAAGGCTAATTGGCTCCATTAGTCCATGACAATCACTTGCCCGATCACCAGGCATCATGTCCATATGTTTAGATTACAAACAGTAAGGACAGTGGTTTCTAAAGCTACCATTTGTTAATGGAGAAATGGTTTCCCCACAATTTTCACATTGAAATGCTGTATTTTCAGCTTTTCTGCTCAAGTGCCCTACCTCCAAGATTAATTTTTAATCTTTAGAGGCAGGGTTCCGTTTTGTTTTTCTACAACAGTAGCTTCAGGCTTTCTAAGCGAATTGACCCATTCACCGCCAAACTCTATTTAGCGATTACTTCTAGTTCCAACTTCAATTTAGCATATTCCATCTAAATATCCGGACCACGATTGACTTTGTTTCATTGTATCAACCACTGTAAGACGGACATCTCCACCTTCCATTAGTAGGTGTTCTACTTAGATCACTGACTTAGGCATTCGTCCCCTTTTAAGCACTTTTGCACTTTAGTTTCTCATTCAACAATGTATCACTCCATCTAATCGCTATGTTTGGAGTATCAATGTCATGATACCATACGTTTCTACTTATTTATGGGTTCAACCTACATATGTCACACTTTTCTATGTTTGTATTGACTGTATAGTAGTCTATTGGTTGCATTTAAATGATCTCTATCAAATTATTAGCCTTTTTCAACTTCATCCCTACCATGGTATTTTAAATTGCTGATTAGGATTATGTATTAATTGGACAACTTTTCAAACCTGCATTTTTTCTTGGTCTTTTAACAAGCTCTCCTCCACAGTTAGGACAAATAAATTCCATACTTTCTGTGCAATCTGGACAAAAAGTACATTCGTGTGTACAGATATAAGCAACAGAATTATGTTGAAGACCCTCTTCACATTTTTCGCATTTTTCTCTCATTTCTAAAGCCAAATTAATCCCTCCATGATATCTTTATAGTATTTAACACGTTATTAACAGAGCGCACATTCCTATTATATGTTCAGCTTTATCTCAATCTACTAAACTTGCTATATTCCCATTCCCATCTATTAACTATTTATTTTACTAGGTAAAAGTAACTGGAATAAGCCTTCGACACTCGGCACAATATAGGTTGGTTCAGCTTGCTGTATTTCCTCTATTGAACCGTATCCATACGTTACGCCAATCGAATCAATCTCCGTATTTTGCGCACCAATAATATCATGCTTCCGATCTCCAATCATGATAAAATCATCTATGCTATTGTCTTGATACTGATTCAGTATGTATTGAATGATGTCCGTTTTAGCTCTTCTCGTTCCGTTAAGATGGCTCCCTACAATAAGATCAAAATAGGAATTTATTTGAAAATATTTTAAAATCTCCTCAGCGAAAACGGTAGGCTTAGAAGTAGCGACTACTAGTTTATAGTGCTGTTCTTTTAATGAGGTTAATAATTCGGGAATCATCGGGTAAAGCGTATTTTCGAACATGCCTTTTTCTTTAAATCTTTCACGATAAAAATCAAGGGCGGTTTTTGTCGTTTCTTCATTCATATCATAAAATTGAGCGAAGGAGTCTTGAAGTGGGGGGCCGATGAACGCTTCTAGTTTGTCGATTGAAGGCTCATCAATATTCATTTTCTTTAACGCATACTGAACCGATTTCGTAATCCCTATCTTCGGGTCAGAAAGTGTACCGTCTAAATCAAATAATAGAATTTTATAATTTTTCACATAAAAACTCCCTTCTAATTTCAATATCTTCCTCATTATACCAAAAAAATATCGAATAGGATGGACCTTCTCTTAAAATCTCTTTTAAATTTACACGTAACTGGAGGTTCCCGAATGAAAAAAATAGTAATTTTCCGTTAGTTGCTTCATTAATTGTATTAGTAGGGTTTCCACTATTTTTTCTCGTCCTATCAATCTTTACAGGAAGATGGGGTTACCTTTTTTGGCACAATAAAACGCTTGGAATATCCCAAGCGCGTCTTTACTTATTTTTTACATCAACTAACGCAAACCGCTCACATACTAACATCATATCTTCAGAAAATGAACGTCCAACACTACGTAACTCTTCAGTAAAGAATTGTTCGTGAACTTCTTTCCAATATTGATACGTTCGATCTCCTTCACCTTCTGCAATAGCAAATTCCTCTGGAACCTCATTCATAGGCATAATGCTAACATCTACTATTTTAATAATGGCTACAGGTTCATCTTTGCTGTTTAAGATAATACTATACTCTTCAACAGATGGAAGTGGCTCGTTATCCATTTCATAGAAAATGTGTCCAGAACAAGTAGCTGTTTTTACACCATCTATGACTAATTGCGCCAACTCGTCTGGATTAGCGCCGAATTGCCACGCACTTACTAATGTTGGTTTCTCTTCACCACGAGCCTCCCAAAATTCATCCCAATATTTTTGTGATTCTTCGTTCATCTATCTCTCTCCTTAATTATAATCATTTGGCCATTAATACACATTTTCCCATATTCACCACCACTTGTACATTCATTTTTTGATAGAAAATAAAACTAGAATATTTTAGCGGATTATATGTCGATACAGTGAATGAGTAATATTTAAATGAGAACAGAGGGAGAAAGAACGGATAGCAGAAATCGTTCCATAATACTCATTATTTATTACGATTGTTTATAATATATGCCCTCTCTATCTTTCATACGGTATTTCTAATGCAGCTATCAAGCCTTACGTATGACAAAACGCCCATTCCTTTGAATGGACGTTAAACGTTGTATGCTTTCGGTAGGATTTGTTGCAGCTTCTTTAATTGATCACTATATGTAAAAAAATCCACCTTATCATTTTTTTCAAGTGATTCATTTATTTTGTATTGCACATAATTTATTTTCAACTCAAGGTCGTCAAAGGAACACATGAATCCTTGTAAATACATACTCTCAAGATCCTCGATATTAATAAAGTAGGAATGAACTTCATTTATCTCTATCAAAACATACCATCCAGCATTCTCTACAAACTTTCTTTCATCACAGATCCTTACTTCATCTCCCATTTTTAGCTGAAGCGTCAAAGGAATAGGGTCCATTGAACGAAAACAATCGATTTTATGTAAATACGGTAACAGTAACACATAACGGTTAAGCATAACCTTACTCCCTTTCGTTTAAATAGTATGAAAGAATGCGGGACCGAAAAAGGATTAAACAATTTTATTATTGTTAAAAGAGGGGGTATTCGGTCCCACATGACTGGATCGTTATTACATTGTAATTATAAATGAAAATGATTATCATTGTCAATGTGATTATAATAATATTTCTTATAGCTACTAATAAGGTCTGTTTGATTTTCCTAAACTATCGTGCAGCCCATCTTCATTCTGAAAAATACCTGTGTTCTCACACCTTTTACTGTAGATTTGAAAAAAAGCGCGATGATTATAAAAAAGATACGACATTTTACCCTTTGTATATATATCCAAAGGGATTTTTATCATTAGAGATAGAAAATCTGAACGACAATATAGTTATTCAAGAAAAGGCCATTTCTTGAAGGCTTGAATTCAAGATTATATAAAAGTAAAACCGTTTTGTATGCTATTTTTCTGACGCTACTCCGAATATATACTATAGAAAACAAAAAACTGTGAGTAAATGAGCATCTGCAATAGTTCTAGTTGGTTTGGTGGAGCTGGGTAATCCTGTATCAAAAGCATTTGCTGGTATCACTTCTTCAAAAGGTGGAAGTAATGTCGATGCTACGGTACTTACAGTCTTGATTGAACTTGATTCTGCTGCAAAAACATTTACTGGGATAATAGCGCTAGTAGTTACTGCTGCTGCGAAAGCTGTTATTGCTAATCCTTTTTTCATCTTTTTCACCTTCAATCACTCTTCCATTACTTTTTTAAATCATCTTTGGAATATACCCCAATACTATAATTGTTAGTAAGCGCTTACACTCACTAACTATAATGATCTTAATTCATAATTCTTCAATAATCAACATATTTTTGTAAATTTCGATATATTTAAATAATTCAGTTAAAAAGTCCTCTCCTAATGAATGAGGATTATTTCCAATAGGTTCTTATGTTTTTTCCAATTCTACTGTCTACTTATTATTAAAGGTGGAGTTTTAGATAAAAAAAGAACACGATGCTTATATCTATTCTGGAAGAGGCTATTTAGTTGGAATTAGGCAAATAGATGTTGATACCTACATAAGTAGAAAACAGGGGAGAAGGACGCATCACTGATAGTGCTCGTTAAAGTTTTATATTATTGAACTGTTTTTTAGTGCAATAGAAAAAAACATACTCGGGGGCACGTTTTCTTTTAAGAATAGCGAGTAACCATGTACTCTTCCCTTTTTTAACTTCCTTTTTGATATTTGAAATGATGAGAATATCATTTTCTAAGGAAACAAGTGTGGATCATCGTCAGGTGCAAATGTGGATTGCGGAAATTAAGGTATAAAGTTGTCCCAATAATATTTATTAGACTTGATAAATGAGAATGACGTAGGATAGAGAGTTTCAACAAAACTCAAGTCTACTAAGCGCCCCAACAGAAAAGTGAACGCTACAACCGCTCAAATCAATCCTGCCGTGCAATTACGAAAATCAACAGATAAGACAGTAATGGAGATTTGTGTAATTACAGGAGTCAGTCAGGCATCGTTTAATTTGAAACTAAAAGAAATAGGAAAAGAGAATCTAAAGTAATTGGAAATTTTCTCACATGTGACCCTCATTCCTAAAATCGTATCTGTACCTTATATTAATTTGAAGGAGTCTTTTTTAAAAAAATTTTTAAAAGGCAAGAAGGCCGAACTTAATGTGTGAGTTCGGCCTTTTGAATAGCAACAGATATCATGGTAATTAACATATGGGATTGACTTGAGCACTTAATCATACTCTTTTAACGAGCGTTAGGGAATACTCTTCGAACCGTTTCTGTAAATTCATCAAATAATCCTTCTATCGGATCACCTTCATTGATTCTTTCTCCATAATCTGTCATTCGATCTACAAAATTCGGATTTGATGATACAAATACATTTCGAATATCTGGGTCTGTTGCCCTAACTTGATCAGCTATCTTATTTTCTAGACGACCTGTTACTTCTCCTTTTGTTCCGTCGCGTGAAACAACTGCAACATAAGCATTACGGTTTGTAACAATAACATTTGCTGATCTTACTTCGTCTATTTCAGCTATCCGATCAGCAGCTTCATCAGCTACTTCCATTCGGGTTTCACTATCGTTATTACGATCGATGTCATTATTCCCGTTTCGATCATTACGAATATCGACATCATTATGTCTGTATTGAACATTTCTAACTTCATTATTGTCACGATTGTCCATCGCTTCGTTTTCTTGGTTTGCTGTACAACCAACCAGTAATGGAATTGATAAAAAAGCCATTGCAAAATATTTAACCGTTTTCATATTATCACTCCTGATTTCATTTATAAGTATAAACTGAACAAATTAGTTACAAATATGCATAAATTAATTTGTAATATTTTTCTATGTAAAAAAACAAAAGGTTATACGAATGATTAAATGGAAAACATATATTAGCTTCAGAGAGAAAATGAACAATCTTTATGATTCAATTGATGCTATTTTATCAAACCCTGGGGGATTCCCCATAAGTGAGAGTCTTTTTAAGTGATAGCCTATGATGATTTATGATGCTTTGCCAGGGCAATTTCTTTTAAACAAGGGTAACCTTTATGAACAATTACTTTCTATTCTTCGAGATAAAAGTGGATTAAATAATGTCAAAATCAAGTAGCAATGTTTCAATCCCATTTCCACTCAAAAGATCCATTGCAAATCATAGTGGAAATAATAATATTTCACAGATTTCATAACGATGAATGTTTAGTATTTCTGTGTTGTGACAAAAAAGTTGTTTAAAATGATGCGTTATCGTGCTTTTTTACAAGAAGCTTTGCACTTCTAGAAATAATAAACTTGTTTCACTTTGTATGTGCTACAAACTTCAATTAGTTAGTAACACAGAAATAAAGTGGTTAAAAACCATAGGATGTGGGTTCATGAATACGTTTTCAAATGACTTTATTCTTATGAAACAGTTTTCTTCATTCATCGTTATAAACTATTTATGTATACAAAATAAAAGGCTTTCTCATAAGAACTTCAGTGCCTATAAGAAAGCCTTTTATTAAAAAAGTTTTTTTATTTGTTAAATGGGATTTTGTTAGGTACTACTTCTTTTGAAAACTCCATTAGTGAATTAGCCATTTTTGGCATTTGACCATTATTTCGGAATTGAAAATTATTCATTAAGGTTTGAAGAGGAGTAATCCTATTCCTATTCCCATTTCTTCTTAAACCTAATGCAACTGCACTAATCCCTATACCGAACAATGACGCCCATAGAATCCCTTTATTGTTTCTTCTTCTGCCAATCATATTGAAAAGGTTTTGACGTTTCCACATATTAAAAAAAGTATTTACCCAGTTATTCAATGTTAAACACTTCCTCGAGTCGAGTATTGGAAAGAAAAATAAATCACCTTCCAAATTTAATATTTGCATTTAAGTGTTTGAACATGCTGGCAATGTTTGATATGGCTTTAGAAATTTTTTTAAAAGATTGTCCATTTAAAGAATATTATATAATTAAAATGAATTGTCCTTTAGATCCTCTAATGAAGCGATTTTTTGACGTCCGCACCCTGACGCTACCATCTGAATCAATCTTTTTTCTCTTAATTTGTCCTAATCCAAATTCTATTTAGATCTAAAGGAACATAAATTCTATGTCCTTGGATTTCCCTATGTATAATAAAGTTTGAAAAACTTTGATTACCTTTAAATGGCGCAAATTTATGTGAATTAGACTTATCAAATGCCAATTTATTAGGAGCGGACGTTTGGAAGGCAGGTTTTAGAGATACAAAGTTATTTAGGTACTAATATGAACTTTGTTAGGTGATAGGAAGCTTATTTGGAAGGAGCTATTTATAATAATTTTCCAATCTGGCCAAATGGGTTTACTCCTGCAAAATATGGTGCAATAAAATGTAAATAAATTAATTTGTCAATACCTTGATGGTAACCAACAGGCTTGCAAAAATAAGAACGATATTATCAGACAAATTAGATGATACACTTGGATAAGATGGTATGGACGATATTGAAAGGGCTTTGGAAGGTCTGAAATATTGATTTAAACCAAATGATAAACCGAAAATATTCATTTTTCTATTCAAGTAATTAGGGTTTTAATGGACAATCCTGTTATAAGATATATCTAATTCGAGTCTTCTACAAATGGGAGCGATTGTGGAATAACAGAGATAGAAAATTCACATTGAATCTTCAGTGAAGAAACCATTTAAATCATTTTATTAATGGATTCTTTGTTATAGGGATAATATTAATGTTTATAAGATGTTTTTGATCAAACTTTATTCCAATCCAACATTTACTTAGAAACTTGTGGAATACTTGCAATTCCATACCTTTTACATGCGAAAATTCATACGAATTGATCCTGACTCATACGTTTAAATAGATTAAAAGGTACAAGGCCGATGGCCTTGTACCTTTTTCTTTGAACATTAGAACGAGTAATCATGCAATTGGATAGACGATACTTCCTTATGGAAAAGATTTTCTATCCAAATCCTTAAACACTGCGTTATGATGTTCACCAAGTTTAGGTGGGGGTGTCGTTCGTATGTTTGTATTCGTTATAATGTTGACTTTCCCCCCTTCTCTCGAGATTAAATCTCTTTCTTCTAAATAAGAATGTTGAAGGACTTCGTCTACTTTTAATACCGGAAATAAACAGCAATCGTAATCTAAGCCAAATTGTGCCCACTCTTCCATCGTTCGTTCTGAAAATAGTGCCGTTATGGCCTGAAAAACTTCATTGCTTTCTGTTGCTTTGGTGAAAGCCTGTGGGACCCACTCTTCCTTCCCTGCAGCCGTGCAAAAGTTTGTCCAAAAGTGAGGTTCCAAAGCAGCCAATGAGACAAAACGGTGATCCTTTGTCTTATATAGATGATAACAAACTACGCTACCTTCTAATGCAGGAGGACCATCGGGTTTTTTTAGCTGACTTTGGTAGGCCGCATGGGAGGTTAGCATCGAGATTAACGTATCATTCAGGGCAAGGTCTAAGTAGCTCCCCATTCCAGTTCGTTCACGATGGAATAGAGCGGCCATAATTCTTTCCGTCGCGACTAGTCCTCCCGTGAGGTCAGCTGTTGTAATGGAGGGGTGAATGGGATCACCATGTCCGTCTTTATGCTGAGATAGAAACCCAGAAAGTCCTTGATAATTCAAGTCATGACTGCCAAGGTGAGCATTTTCACCAGCTTGCCCAAAACCTGTTAACGAACAGTATACGATGTCCTCTTTTATTTTCTTGACGGTTTCATAATCTAATTCGAATCGTTTCATGACACCAGGACGAAAGCTTTCGATAACGACATCTACTGTCGGAAGCAATTGATATAAAGAGTTCACGTTAGCAGGATTTTTTAGGTCCATCGCAATGCTTTGTTTATTACGATTATTCGCCTCATAGACAAATCCGTTTGCCAAGTGGCGAGCTGGGTCACCTTGAATTGGCTCTACTTTGATAACTTCTGCGCCCAGATCAGCTAAGCGAAGTGTGGCATAAGGGCCAGGCAGATAGTTTGTGAAATCTAACACCCGGACTCCTGATAACATCATGTATACCAGCCGCCATTAATATGAAGCACGTGACCGTTTGTATAATTTGATAGTGGTGAGGCAAGATAGAATATTCCAGCAGCCGCCTCTTCTGGTGTTCCCCCTCTTTGTTGTGGAATTGTTTGTTGGAACATTTTCTTTACTTTTTCAGGAATTCCTATTGATACACCGTTGACGGTTTCTCCCTTTTCTTTTGCTTGTGTTAGGCGGGTATCGATGAGGCCGAATGCTACGGCATTACAGTTAATATTAAAGGCACCCCACTCTTTCGCTACAGTTTTGGTTAAACCAATTAATCCAGCTTTAGCGGAGGCATAATTAGCTTGCCCTACATTGCCCATCACCCCTGCAACCGACGAGACGTTCACGATTTTACGATACTTCACATCACCGTTAGCGATTTCTTTCTTGGCAGCCTCTCTCATGTATGGGGCTGCTGCACGGGTAAGACGGAAAGGAGCGATAAGATGAATATCGAGCATCGCTTGAAATTGTTCATCGCTCATTTTGTGGATCAAGCTATCCCACGTATACCCTGCATTATTCACAAGAATATCAATACCTCCGAATGTAGAAGCCGCTTTTTCCATAATAGCGGTAGCAAAGCCTTCTTCCGTTACGTCACCAGGAAAAACCACCGCTTTGCCCCCCAGTTCGTGAATCTCTTTGACAACTGTTTCCGCCTCTGCCTCATCTATATCTGAAACAATGATGTTAGCACCTGATTCGGCCATTTTCAAAGCAACAGCCCGCCCAACTCCTCTACCTGAACCCGTGATAATGGCTACTTGATCGTTTAGCATTTATCTTCCTCCTCTAGAAGGACATGAAATTGTCCTGATAATTTCTTCTCATCTTCTGTATTTACAACGATGATTTCTCCAGTTAAACGATTCCCTACTTCCTCTTTCACAAATGCCTTTACTGTTAAGACTTCACCTGGAAAGGTCATCTTTTGAAACCGAACGGAAAACGCTTCGATTTTCTCTTGTGGGAACCAAGTCGTTAACGCTTCACCGGCTACCGCCATTACTAACATCCCGTGGGCAATCACATCGGGTAAACCTGCTTTTTTTGCCACTGGTACCACCGTATGGATAGGGTTGAAATCGCCTGATGCGCCTGCATAACGGACAATTTGGGTATGTGTAATTGGTTCCTTTGTTATAGGGGTGAATGTTGACACAGTATTGAGCCTCCTATCGTTCAATGACGACGGATATTGCTTTTAGAACCGTCTCATTTTCTTCATTTTGATAGTGCGTTTCAAGAGTAAACATTTTCATGCCGACCTTTTCTCTTTGCTTCACAACCTTCATGATGACGGTAATCGTATCGCCTGCACATATCGTCTTCCCATATTCGTAGCTTTGCTCACCGTGAAGCACTTTCAACGGATTCACCTCAAGAAATTCCACAAGCTCGTTAAAGCTTAACCCTCCCCATAAGTCAATGACTGTTGCAAATGTTAAGGGAGCTGGAATATCGCGATAGCCCTTTTCCTTCGCAACTTCTACATTCGTATAGATAGGATTCGTATCACCAATCGCTTTGACGAACTCCGCGATTTTTCCACGCTCAACGGTAAAAGTATAGGGCTTTGTTTCAATGCCGACTTTATTTGGAACTGTACTCACGCGTTCTTCCCCTTTCTATAACCCGATATTTTTCGCGATGATTGTTTTCATAATTTCATTGGTTCCGGCATAGATCGTTGAAACAGGAATATCACGAAATCTTCTCGCAATCTTGTATTCTTCCATATATCCGTATCCACCATGAAGCTGAAGACAGCGCTGGGAAATCGATTTTGCCATATCGGATAGCCAATATTTCGCCATCGAAACCTTCGTAACGACATCCTCTCCGTTCATATGGTCTCTTATTAGTGAATCTAAAAACGTACGGCCGATTTCAATTTGAGTTTTCATTTCCACCATTTCAAATTGGATATGCTGAAATTTAGCTATCCTTTGACCGAACGCTTCCCTTTCCTTAATATAGTTCATCGTCATATTAAACATCTCCTCCGCTGCAACCTGTGCGGATATGCCAACAAGGAGACGCTCTTGCTGTAATTGATTCATTAAATACAAGAAACCTTTTCCTTCATCCCCTAATAGATTTTCCTTCGGTACACGGCAATCTTCGAAAAATAATTCCGCTGTATCTTGGCAATGGAGACCTACTTTCTTCATCTTTTTTCCTCTTGTAAAACCAGGTGTCCCTCGTTCTACTACGAGAAGACTCATTCCTTGATGAGGAGGATTCGCCTGAGGATTCGTTTTACAAGCAACAATGACGAGATCGGATTGAATACCGTTAGTGATAAATGTTTTGCTCCCATTTACGATATAATGATCCCCGTCTAACATTGCCGTTGTTTTAATATTGGCTAAATCGGATCCTGTACCAGGCTCCGTCATCGCAATCGCTGTTATCATTTCTCCTGAAGCACATTTTGGTAGCCACTTCTCCTTTTGCTCCTCGTTACCATACGACACCAAATATGGGATAACAATGTCATTATGAAGCCCAACCCCTATAAGTCCAGTACCAACCCGCTCTAACTCTTCGTTGATGATAACCGAGTAACCCCAATCAGCATTCAGTCCCCCATATTCTTCTGGGATTGTTGGACAAAGATATCCTTGAGCAGCTAGCTTATGCCAAAATTCCCGTGGCACCATTCTGTCTTCTTCCCACTGCTCAAAAAATGGCTCCGCTTCTTTCGCTAAAAATTTTCGCAATGATTTCCGAAATTCTTCATGATCTTCGGTTAAATATGGATGGTTCATTCGTCTTTTCGCTCCTTTTTATGAGAGTTCTTTTCCAACGATTGAAATAAATGAAACACATTGCCACGGAAAACCGCCTAAATTATGTGTTAACCCAAGCTTTGGCTCCTTTAGTTGTCGTTTCTCAGCCTTTCCTTGGAATTGTAAATACATTTCATATAGCATTCTTAGTCCACTAGCCCCAATAGGATGGCCAAATGACTTTAATCCTCCATCTGGATTTACTGGGAGGTCTCCTTGTAAATCAAAACGTCCACCTAGAACATCCTTCCAACCTTCCCCTCGTTCACTAAATCCTAAGTCCTCGTATATGACCAATTCGGTTGGGGTAAAGCAATCATGCACTTCTGCCATATCTATTTCTTTTCGCGGGTTGGTGATTCCCGCTTGCTTATAAGCTGATTCAGCTGCCTTCACATTTTCTTTTATACTAGTAAAATCAAACTGCTGCGTTAACAAGCCTTCACCCGGTCCTGCCGCAATACTTAACGCCTTTACGTACATCGGATCTTCTCGATATTTTTTTGCTTCTTCCGTTCTGACGATAACAGCAGCGGCTGCGCCATCTGCTACACCGGAGCAATCAAGCACACCGAGTGGCGCAGCGACAAGAGGGGATTTCATAATTTTCTCCATTGGAATTTCCTTCTGGTATTGTGCTTTTTTGTTCAACGAACCATTCAAATGATTTTTCCAGGCAATCCGTGCTAGTACCTCTTTCCCTTGCTGTGCTTCCAAGCCGTACCGATGAAAATACGCGGGGGCTAACAAGGAAAAAGCAGCAGGTGCCGTAATATTAGGAAATGTTCCATCTCCTGGTGCAGGGTTCATGACGAGCCCGCTATATCCGGAATCCTTTAGCTTCTCTACACCGACAACAAGTGCCACATCATAGGCTCCACACGCAACCGCATAACTAGCATTTCGAAAGGCTTCAGAGCCTGTTGCACACATATTTTCCACTCTTGTTACGGGTATATAGTCACTTTTTAATGGTCCAGACAGTGTCATACCAGCATAGCCAGAGTCCATTGTTCCGATCCATGCTGCTTCGATATCCTTCATTTCAATTCCTGCATCATGTAAAGCCTCGTAAGCAGCTTCTATGATAAGATCATCCACACTTTTATCCCAATGTTCTGTAAATTTTGTACAACCCATACCAACAACTGAAACTTGATCGTGAATCCCTTTACGACTCATGCTGAACCCCTCTCTTTGGAACCACTTTCCAATAATAATTATGAATGCCACCTGCGTCATAAAGCTTGCGGAAGCTAAACGCTACTTCTGTCCCAATCGAAATGTCTGTCGGTCCACAATCTGTCACTTGGGCGAGCATTCGACTACCGCCTTCCATATCAATCACAGCAAAGATACTTGGCGGTGAAACGGAAGAAGCTAAGTAATCTACCGTATAAGTAGCAATTTTCGCTTTTTTTCCTTGTAGTGAAAAAGACTCCATTTCATCCTTTTGATGGCATTTCACACAAACTCTTTGCTTCGGATAGTAGCTTTGACCACATTGAGTACATTTTGACCCAAAGAGCCCTAAATTTTGTTCTACATTTCTATTCAAAGCAGGTGCTGATGGAGTTGGAGCACTCGGCCTTCTCCCTTCATCTACTGTTAACAAGTCATACCACCGTAAATACTCACTGTAAGATATTAATTCATTGCCCTTTCCAACCGGTTGCCTTCGCTCATTTTGATGATGAACAATGTTTTCGGTCGTTTTTAGCAATACTCCATCACAACCATCCCCTACTTGAAGCCAAAGAATCGTTTCATTTGGTTGGCTGTTAGAGAGAGTTTTCGCGACCATAAATGGACCGTTTGCTGTTCCTATATGACCAATGTCCTCATCCATCATGGCCGCCCATTTTTCTTGTTTTACTTGCAGTGCTTTAGCAATCGACAGTGAAAGCTTCTGACTAGCACCTGAAACAATGACATAATCAATTTCCTCAAGCGTAGTCTTTGTCTTTTCTAATACTTGTTTAGCACATTGGAAAACCGATTTTGTTGAGACATGAGCAATAAAACGATCCTCCCATTGACGCACAAATTCGTCATCTGTGTTTCTCCATTGACTTACTTCTTCACTAGCTACAGTAGACGATGCAACGAGCTCAGCGATGACCTCTTCTCCTTCACCGAGTAAAAACGACACGGCTCCTGCACCCATTTCAGCTTCTACTGGATTATTAGGTTTAGCATTCCTGCGATCTGCCATTGAGAGCAGGACAGGCTTTTTCTCCGCTTCGACACTATTCATCCCTGCCATGAAGGCATTTGATGCCGCTCGCAAGCTATTACCAAAATCCATTGTCTTTGTGTCAGTAGGCAAATGTAAGGTCTTCGCCATTGTGACACTCGCTAATTTTTCGGCATACGGAGCTGTGGTCGAAGCAAAATAAAGACTTGACGGTACATGTTTGCTAAGTAGATTAGATAAGGACATAGCGGCATTTACTGCCATCGTTAAACTATCTTCATCATAATGCGCTACCGCTTTTGTTCCTTTTCCCCCATATCCTTTATGGAAGGTGCCGATTTCTTTTTTTGCGATTCGATAATGGGGAATATATACTTCATATCCAAGTAACCCTTTCATCATTTTCTCCTTTCTATATCTGCTACATAATTTCAAATTTTTCTCACAATTCACTTTAAATTTTCCTAGATGCATGACGTTGAAGTGGTTACACCAGAAAGAGTTTATGCGTGTTGTTATTACCCAATAATAACTCTTTACAATAACAACCATTTCTTCTTATCTTTTTTTCACCCGTTGAAAAGTAACTACCCTTCTTCGACTGAATCCTTACTATCACCGTCATTTTTTCTTCATCCATGTTCGAAAGCTCACCTGTTCTTCATTTTCATCACGGAAGCGCTTACAACTCTTAGCGAATGAAGTCGGGAAAATCTTAAGTATCATCTTCGACCAATTGCATGGCAGCTCGCTCTATCAAATTCCCTAAATCACACACATTTCTTCGTTTATGATTCTTTCTGGTTTATAAGCGATGGAGTTTTTCATTGCTGTTGGCTTCCCCAATTTCCAGTGTGAATCGTCGTTATTTTCTTCGAACCAACACTTCGATCCGAGCATGACGGAAATATGTATATCAGAAAACGAACTACTCATGACAATGGAGGCTTTCTTTACAACAAGAACAACCTGAATGGTAACATTCCTTAATTGCCAAAGTGTATCGTCCTTTGTAGCGAACCAGAATAGGCGGTATCTTACGTGAAGAATCGTCGTCTATCATTTTGACTACTACTCCTTCTATACTATAAGTTCGTGAAAATAAAAATGAATCCTTCCAATAATTAACCGTATTCATAAAATTTTGACATTTGTTTCTATTTTCTTAAAAAAATATTCCAGTAAAATGGAACAGATGCATTTGACCACTTGTGAATCTAAGAAAAATCAACCCTCTCTCATAAACGGTTACTCTAGCAAAAAATTGATAAAAAAAGCCGTCATAAGAGTTCCTTACACTATTTCAGGTCATTAACAATAATAAAAAACATTTCCAGTATATGATGTTTATAGTAAAATTACCCTAAGAAATGGGGGTCTATCATGAATACAGATGGTATATTAAAAACAGGTTTATCCACCCTTGGATTTCCCTTCACTTTAATGAATATGTATGTGAATCGTAGAAAAAAGGTAAATGAAATAGGACAACTAGTTGAAGTAAATAATCGGAAAATACATACGATTGTTTCCGGAACTGACGAGTCAAACCCTACAGTCATATTTGATGCAGGGTTAAGTTGTTGCTCCGTTGATTGGCACGTTATTCAGCCGGAAATTGCGAAAATGACAAAAGTTATCACGTTTGACCGAGCAGGTTATGGCTGGAGCTCCCCTACAAAAGGAATGAGCACTAGTGAAGAGGTTGTCAATGACTTATCACAAGTTTTAGAGAAATTATCCATTCAGCCACCTTATATTCTAGTGGGGCATTCATTTGGTGGATTAAATATGAGGCTTTTTGCAAGTCAGTATCCAGAAAAAGTAGCAGCGTTAATTCTTATTGACCCCGTTCATGAGAATAGATATATGAGCCGTGAATGGGATGAATATCGTAAAAAAGACCATCAAAAGAATCTACGATTATTTCGACTAGGCTACTTAACAGCGAGTTTAGGCTTACCTAGGTTATTAAAGCAACCTGTTGGCCGCAAATATTTACCAGAGCCGTTTCAGGCAGCCGTTGAATACATCGGTTATCATCCTAAAACGTTTGACGCCGTTTATAAAGAATTTTTACATAGTGAAAAATCTGCCCTCCAAGTTGCTCACTCTAAAGCCCTAAATCAGGATTTACCTATCAGAATAGTAAGCTCTAACAATCGTGATCCCATTTGGATGGAACACCAAGAGCTTCTTTGTAATTTGTCAAATAATACAACCCAAATTAAAACAGATAATGGCCATTCCATTCATTTGGAAAACCCAGAAATCGTCATCAAGACGATTAAAGAAGTAATGGAGGAAATATAAGCGTTTAGTTGTTTTTATCAATCAAAATGAGGCTGGGACAGAAGTATTCCAGCCAAAGGAAAAACCGAACTATAATGAAAAACTCTAAAATAGAGTTCCATTATAGTTCGGTTTTTTTAATTATAACTCTTGTTAGATAAGAAATTATTTGGCTTAGAGAATGGTACATTTAGTTTTGTCCCAGCCTCTTCGTTTTCTTTGAAAGAATTTTAATACGGTTTATCCTTCTACCATTTTCAAATAGGGGATTTCTCTTCCATTAACGATTGCAATGTATGCTGGTGTATTTGTTCCGTATATCTTTGTTCCAATTGGCAATTTATTTGCTGTACCATTCTTAAAATTGAAAGACCTATCTGCTTTGTTTGTGATTTCCCCCACCTGTTCCCCTAATTTATATTCTAATTTCGATACCCATTCCAAATCCTGCGCATTTGAATATACATACTCATTCAAAAGAAATATATCAGCATTTTCATACTTAAGAAAATCTTTTGGAGTTGGGTTTGGTGAAAGTATTTCTCCGTAACAACCAGCTAAAAAGATAGACAAGGTACTAAGCGTAAGTAGTATTTTTGAAAAACTCATATTCATCTCTCCACGTCCATCACAGATTGAGCTAACATTTAACCAACTCTACTAAACACCAAGCTTAATGATATTTAGTAGCCTATTTCAACATGGAATTGCATCTTCCTAATCTGTTCATTTGGTATTCCATATCCCTTTATCACTCTACAGAGTGTTATACATCTATGGCATTAGAGTAGGATCAGCACCAAACCAAGTTTGAATATCATTGTCACCAGTACATGGATGGATCCAACTAACACCAAATTGAAAGATCCTATCCTTTGTTTTCTTATTAGTTTGATATTCAATTCCATTTGGTAAATAATCCCCATTATAACTAAAATAATGGTCACGATAAGAAGGATCCGCATCAACAAACTCACCCTCTGCTCCTATGGTGAGCTTACTATTGTTTTTATAGAAAGAAATCGCTTCTAGTCTTTCACCACTCTCAACATCTCCTTCTATGTTTATCTTGGGTATACAACATTTGATTGTTTGATTTATATATTCAGCTTTATATTCATATTGAATCAAGTACCTTCCATTCACATTAGGACACAAGATGTCTAATTTTTCTAATTTTATTGGTGTGAAATCCATTTCTTTTTCATTAACAAATAATTTTATATGACTTAGCGGAGTTTCCAACATTTAATATCATCCAATCTTTTATATATCATAAAGGCAAATAATAATACGATTTACACCACTTATTGTTAGAAATTTAGAACCGTAGTTACTCATATTATAAAGCCTTTCATACAATAATTACATCTCTTGGTAATATAAAAATAAGCTATAGTTATTTTTGCAATAACATTTTCTATTTGAGTGTCGACTCAAATAATTTACAAATCTTGCAACAAAAAATAGTGCAAGATATTTCACCGTCAGAAGACATTGTAAAACAGTAGTTTGAACTCAAAGACTTTGTATCTCATTTAACTGTAGGGAAAGAGCACTAAAGTTGAAACATTTCTACTGGACTATCTAAAAAGAACTAAAAGAAATGGAAAGATTTGCAGATAAAAAGTAGTATACGAACGAACTATTGAAAAAAATATGATAATTATACTGATATCTCATTATGCAAATGACTCCACAATAAAGAGGTTTTTTCTTATTTACTTCTAAACATTTTCTCTACTCGTTTATCAAATTGTTAAACCTTTTCCTAATTCAAGCTAACACGACCAATGAGATAAATTTCAAACTTACACCTTGAAATCATTCCATCCATTCTTTCAATCGATTGTAGAAGTTATTAACTTGTTCCTAAAAACGCATTATACTTCCCGTTATACAGAATGACTAAAAAAACAACCAATAAAAAAGACGAGTACTCGACATAGTTATTACTCGTCTTTTTATTATACAATTGATTATTCTTCTTTCACGATTTTCAATCCATCCACATGCTTTCGGTTCATGAGATGATCCACTTTTCGGTCCTCTACGGATGAAAAAATAATGTTGAAATCGTAATCGTCTGGGTACAATTCTTCTGCACGAATATAGAGGGACAAGCGCTTATGATTATATTCCTTTTTCTCTCCTTTCACTTGAACAATATAGTTGCCCTTGTCATTTGGCCCTTTGTAGATAATCCCATGTTCATTTTCAGATGGAATTTTCACATTGTCCCCCATTTTGAATACCGTTACATCTCCCTTTTTTAAATTCTCCTTTTTTTCTCTCTTTGTGTATCGGTTATTCGCAAGCTGTCTCTCTTTTTGCTGTCGTAAAGCTAAGTCGTCATTCGGATCAAATGATGCTTCCTTTTTATACGTAAGCATATGAGCCTTTTCGATAATTTCATGGTGCATCCCTAACTTTAAAGCGATTTGAAACGCTTGACTGTCTCCTCCTTTACCGATCAACAATCGATACGTAGGCTTTAACGTATTTAAATCAAATTCCATGGAGCCATTGATAAAACCTTCTCGATTATTGGCAAATTCCTTCATTTCATTAAAATGAGTCGTCGCAAATATGGTTGCGCCTTTTTCATATAATTCATCTAAAATGGCTATTGCTAAGCCCATGCCTTCACTCGGATCAGTCCCAGAGCCTAATTCATCAATCAACACTAAAGAAAGATCATTTGTTTCAGAAAGAATCCCAATAATACTCTTTATTCGTGAAGAAAAGGTACTTAAATTTTGTTCAATGCTTTGCCCATCTCCTATATCAACAAATATATTTTGAAATATACTCATTTCACTCCCCTCGTCGACTGGAAGCAATAAACCTGATTGCATCATCAATGTCAATAAACCGACTGTCTTTATCGTCACCGTTTTCCCACCGGTGTTTGGTCCCGTAATAACAAGTGCATGTGTTCCATCTCCTAGCGAAACATTTAATGGTATCGCTTGTTCTCCTAACAATGGATGCTTTGCATTCTTTAAATGAATTCGGTGAGATTCATTTAGTAAAACTGTATTTCCACCAATTATTTCACTATATTTTGCTTTCGCAAAAATCACATCATATGTCACCATTGTTTCGGTCGCAACAGATAGAATTTGTTGATTAGCCTCTACTAACCCAGTTAAATAGTGTAAAATGTTCTCCATTTCTGTTTCTTCCCGGTAGCGTAGCATTTCTATTTTTTCTTGTTGGTTGGCTATTTCGACTGGTTCTATATATAAAGTTGAACCGGAAGCAGACATATCTACAACACTTCCATCAACCTTTCGCTTATACTCTTTTTTGACTGGAACGACATACTTTCCATTGCGTTGACTGACAATCGCTTCTTGTAAATACAATGCGAATTTCTTTGATTGAACAACATTTTGTAATTTCGACTTTAACCTTTCTTCTTCAATCGCTAATTCTTTTCTGATTTTTAGCAATGCCTTACTTGCATAATCATCTACTTGTGCATGACGAATACATCGTTGAATCTCTTCTTCTAAAAAAGGTAATTCTTCAATTGAATACACGTAGCTCGAAATAACAGGTGCTACATACTGCTTATCCTGCATAAATCTTTTCAATTTACTACAGTGATCAAGAAAGCCCGCCAACTTTACTAAAACGTCGGCACGAAGCGCAACCCCTTTATTAAGCTGTTTAAATAACTGCTCCATTCCCTCTAATCCGTGAATTGGAACACTACGACTTTTCTGAATAACGCTTAAGGCTTCAACAACTTCTGTTTTCCAAGCGATTATTTTCTTCTTATTCACGCTCGGGTTTAATGCTACTATTTTCGTTTTCCCTTCTGTTGTTATGGCATACCTTGCTATCTCCTCTTTAATCTGTTGAAACTGTAAAATATTCATCATCTCTTGATTCATTTCTTTTTCCTCCTTTTTAATAAAAAAGACCGCAGGTGAACAATGTTCACTGCGGTCTTTTCGTGTAGACATGACGGGAGTACGACGATTCTGTGTACGCGAAAAAAAAGCTGCGTCAATAGACACAGCTTTACAGATATCCCGTTGTGAGCTATGTGATGACCATTGTTCTTAACTATCATTTCTTGCACATACTAAATAACCCAATCTTAATTGGTAATTTAAAGCAAATAGTTTTTTATTTGCTTGCAAGAATGACCGTATGAAATTACGGATTAGTTAAGAACGACACCTAACATAGAACAAAACTCCTTATCATTAAATTCTATTCCATCATAACTCCTTGGAAGTACCTTGTCAATGAGCGTCCTGTTTGAAGCTCCTCTAGTCAAATAGAAAACGAAACAAGTTAAATAGCTTTTCACCCTATATAGTATATTCACATTCGCCTTATTTGCCACTTGTTAACAGAAAAAAGGAAGATTACTTATAAAAAGAACTGAACAACTGTATAGACTCCTGCAGCAGCTGAAATTGGGATGAGCTGAAAAATATATGGCTTTACATTCTTCTTTCCATGCAATGCATAGTCGTTATCTGGTCGTTTCAATTCCTTCACCTTCTTTTTTTGTTGAATAACCCCTATAATTTTGGTTTAAAGCAACTTTGATTTCATTATATGTAATTTTTCTAAAACAGTCCACTATTTTCCCTTCAGCTTGTAGTGATTTTCTTCTATTCTTTTTACTTATATATGGTATAATACGTTAGATATAAGGTTTGGAGGATGAATATAAATATGATTACAGTATCAAATGTTAGTTTGCGATTTGCTGATCGTAAACTGTTTGAAGATGTGAATATTAAATTTAGCCCAGGGAATTGCTACGGACTAATTGGGGCAAATGGAGCGGGCAAGTCGACATTTCTAAAAATTTTATCAGGTGAGATTGAGGCTCAAACAGGCTCTGTTGCTCTTGGCCCTGATGAGCGTTTAGCCGTTTTAAAGCAGGATCACTTCCAATACGACCAAGAAGAAGTGTTGAAAGTCGTCATTATGGGACATACACGCCTGTATGCGGTCATGCAAGAAAAAGATGCGATTTACATGAAGGCAGATTTTTCAGATGAAGACGGTATGAAAGCGGCCGAGCTAGAAGGTGAATTTGCTGAGCTTAATGGTTGGGAAGCAGAATCAGAGGCTGCCATCCTCTTAAAGGGACTTGGCATTCAAGAAGAGCTTCACACGAAGAAAATGGCGGATTTAACAGGTTCTGAAAAAGTAAAAGTACTTTTAGCTCAAGCTCTTTTCGGTCAACCTGATGTTCTTTTACTTGATGAGCCGACCAACCATTTAGATATCGCTGCCATTCAGTGGCTAGAAGAGTTTTTAATTAATTTTGAAAATACTGTTGTTGTCGTTTCGCACGATCGTCACTTTTTAAACAAAGTATGTACACATATTGCGGATCTAGACTTCGGAAAAATTCAAATATACGTTGGAAACTACGATTTTTGGTATGAGTCTAGCCAGCTTGCACTGAAATTGGCACAAGACGCGAATCGAAAGAAAGAAGAAAAAATTAAAGATCTTCAGAACTTCATTGCTCGCTTTAGTGCCAATGCATCTAAGTCTAAACAGGCAACATCTCGTAAAAAACTACTTGATAAGATTTCTCTTGACGATATTAAACCTTCGTCTCGTCGTTACCCATACGTCGGGTTCACACCTGAACGCGAAATCGGGAATGACCTTCTACGAGTTGAAGGATTATCAAAAACAATCGACGGAGTCAAAGTACTTGATAATATTTCCTTTACAATGAATAAGGATGAAAAAATTGCACTAGTCGGCGTGAACGAAATCGCTAAAACCACGTTATTTAAAATTCTTGCAGGGGAAATGGAACCTGACAGCGGAACGTATAAATGGGGGATTACAACCTCTCAGTCCTATTTCCCAGCAGATAACTCTAGCTTCTTTGAAGGATCTGATTTGGATTTAATTGACTGGTTACGCCAATTCTCACCAAATGATCAAAGTGAAACGTTTTTACGCGGGTTCCTCGGCAGAATGCTCTTTAGCGGAGAAGAGGTTCATAAAAAAGCAAGTGTGCTTTCCGGTGGAGAAAAAGTGCGCTGTATGCTATCTAAAATGATGCTAAGTGGTGCAAATGTCTTGCTATTAGATGAACCTACGAACCACTTAGATCTAGAATCCATTACAGCCGTCAATAACGGGTTAATCAACTTTAAAGGTTCCATCATCTTTGCTTCACACGATCACCAGTTTATCCAAACAATTGCTAATCGTGTCATTGACATTCACGAAGCAGGTACGATTACCGATAAATTAATGACCTACGACGAATATTTAGACTATAAGAAAGAAAATAAGTAAACAGTAAGAGCTATCCTTTTGGATAGCTCTTTGCTTATCTTATCATCAAGTTCTAACTCGGCCATGGAAGAAAAATAACAGACAGCCCCTCACAACTCCCTCTTTACGTTTTTTAGGAAAGGCTTGCTAGAATAAATTTCTGTACTTCAACAAACTGTTAGAGATAAAAAGTTTCATCAAAATGATGCAAATAACACCTGATAAAATAGAAAAGCTTGTGTTGAAAATAGGATAAAGCATGTTTTTTTATTCAACTCATTAAGACTTTCTACAAATGCTCCCTTTTGTTGATTAACACAAACAGTACATCTATCATAGTAAGGAACAGTCCCCATAATAATATTCTTTTCATTAGATGTGCGAGTAGGAACATAGCTTATGTCAATTTTCTCCCCTCTAAGATTATCAGACTATTCTTTTTTATCTTAATTAGTTATCGATAGAGGGTCAATTATTCACGTGATTAATGATATGATTAGGAAAAATATTTCGGAGGTAGTTGTGGAGATGACCATCCCTTATCCAGTTGACCGAATTACCCTTAGACGATTTCTTTTACACAAGCAACATTTATTAAAACCAAAACTGAATGGAACAACTGATGTGTCATCAGTATTACAAATGCTGCGCAGGTTAGAGTGTGTTCAACTAGATCCCGTTTCTGTCGTGGAGCGAAACCAGCATTTAGCCCTCGCAGTGCGTATTCCTGGCTATGATCCGAATCTATTGGATCAGCTCCTTTCTGATGGAAAGGTCTTTGAGTATTTTGCAAATGCTGCCTGTGTTATTCCAGTTGAGGACTTTCCAATCTTTGAACCGATTCGCGACCGGATTCTAGCACAAGTTGAAAAACCTTTAAAAAACCTCGGTCCTGTAGTGGGTGCGGTGCTTAATCGATTGGCGTCTGAAGGTCCGCTCCCTTCTCGTGCATTCAAGTCTGAAAACCGCGTGCGTGGCTATTGGGATAATCAAATGCCAAAAACGAAAGACAGTTCTCTCGCACTGAACCTTCTCGTGGATGCGGGTGTGATTCGGGTCGTTCATAGAGAAAGAACAGAACGTTTCTTTGCTATGACAGAAGGAAGTATTCCTGATGACTTTGTGAAGGAAGCGAAAGAGATTGATGAAGCGGATGCTCGTGAAGCATTAATTAATAAATACTTACGGGCTTATCGGGTTTTTGATCAAAGAGACCCTCGTTTTGGCTGGCAAAAGATGAACGCAACTGAACGGAGGGCTGAGGTGGATCGACGCATTCAGAGCGATACCGTCATTCCTTTAGATGTGGTGGGCATCAAACGGGCATATTATATGTTGGCGGAAGATTTAGATGAATTGAAGTCCTTTAAAGACACTGCACCGATTAAAGGTCCTGTTTCATTTTTAGCACCGCTTGATAATTTACTTTGGCGACGTGAGCGAATAAGCGATTTGTTTGATTTCGATTATAAGTGGGAGATTTACACTCCTAAGGCAAAACGGAAATATGGTCCCTATGCCATGCCGATTTTATATGGAGATCAATTGATTGGACGAATGGACCCAAGCCTTGATCGCAAGAGCGGAACATTGCACGTTCGCTTACTGCAGCTCGAACCTTGTGTAAAGAAGACGAATCATTTGAAACGAGAAATGCATGAAGCACTAGAACGGTTTGCTGCCTTCAACCAAGTCAAAAGTATCGTCATCGATCAATCCGATTTGAATTAAGTAAGAAGATAAAAGAGCTGACGCGGTGAATTCGCTTAGCTCTTCTCTATCTCTTTACCTGATACACTTTCGCCTAAGAACACACTTCGATTCGGGCCCTGACTGAGTCCCCGCAATAACGAGTTGGTTCGACATGATGTTGTTGGTTTTTAAACCGACAGATGTTCTTTTCAATTGGCTCTTTTTTCGTCGACAATGTGGCTTATGGAACAGACAAAGAATTATTTACTTTCATGGTATTATATAACCTATGACCTCCTCAAGTAAGAGGGCAGCTTATTTAAGGAAATTTATATTCGATTATGAAAAAAAGAGAATTACATATACCCCACACAAAATTTTTACGGTAAGACAATTTAAGTCTTGGCAGGCACTGAGTAGCATCTGGTTTTACTCTCTTTGTCCGCCACCTTCTTACTTTGCTCACGTCAATGGGTTCTTGTTTCAGAGCAAATTTCTTGTTGTTCGTGGCAGTATCCTGGCATAACAAAGAAGACGGGTCAATTTAGCTACCGATTACCGCATTAATTCCTTCCGCTCTTACTCGACAGTTCCAGCTTCTTGAGCGTTAACTTAACCACTATGGTCTTGGGCGACCACAACTGCTATATGAAGATTGCTCCCCCCCTCTTTATCTCTTCCTCCTCGTTTCTTTGGCTTCCAGCCTAAACTTTTCCTTCCTTTTAGGGACTTTTTAATAAGGTAGCTTCACTTTTGACAACCCCTTCTAACATTTGCAACCATTGAACGAAGAACGAAAAATGCCTTTCAATTACAGGACAATGAGTACCATATTTCCTTCTCAAAAAAAACGCAATTCAAGGATGAATTGCGCTCCTTCTATAGATTAATACAGTGATCAAAAGCGATATCTGGATTCGTTGTTTCAAAGGTTGATAGGAATTCATGATAGGATCCTTGGAATGTAACGCTACCATTATTCATGACAAATAGTTTGCAGGCAATGAATTCTAATTCATGTAGATGATGGCTCGACATAATGACGGTTTTGCCGGGTTCTTTGGCGAGTCTTTCCAACCGCTTGCAAATCTTCAGCCTTGAAGACGGGTCAATCGCACTCGTCGGCTCATCGAACAAATACATCTTTCTATCTAATTGAGACAACAGAGTAACATAGAGCCATCGTCGCTCACCGACAGACATTTGCCCGAGCTCACGGTTCCATAACCTTTCAAGCAGTGTATTCTCCCTTTGATCCCCTAAATCAATGAAAGCTGAAGGAGATCCTTTTTGAAACTTCTTACCAGAAATTTTATATACAAGCCTCGCATAATCTCGCCCAAGAATCATCTGTGAAAGAAATGTTCCTTGGATTTGATAAAGAATATCATCCATTTTTGGTACGTTTTGAAATTCACCATTTTGTATCGGATAGACCCCTGTAATTAGATCAAAGAGTGTCGTTTTTCCTGCCCCATTCAATCCAGCTATCACGTTTACTTTACCTTGGTCAAACGACATGGTTATATCGTTTAAAACATTACTTTTCGCTTTTGGATAACGATAATTTACATCTTTTACTGATATCATTCATTCTTCCCTCCCATTATGTTCTGACCATTGTTGATACGAGCTTCAGTCTTTTCCAACAAACGATGCCAATGATGGAATAAAGGACAGAAATGGCCAGTATAATCCAATTGTTATACGTCGCAATGTTAGTTAAGTCAAATGCGTTACTTAATAAAATAGACATTCGATACACATATTCGACTGGATTCAGACTAAAAAGAAAGTTTAATAACGGAAATTGGATGACATCTCGATAAACAGCAATGAAGGTTGCAGGAAAGATTAACATATTGCTGATGGAATAGATTGTCGTCGCTCGCACCGCAACCGAAGGCAACCACATCATTAATAAGAAAATCGGCAATGCGACTAACACATAAATACAGGTTACCAAAAACAGTAATGTAAGGACGGGTAGATTGAAAATAGCTCCGTTAATAACAGTGAAAATAATCAACGAAACAAACCCAAGCGCCATTTGATTCATAAGTAGTCCAAACACAATAGGATTCTTAGATCCTGTCATATACGTAAAACTTTTCAAAAAACCCGTTTCTCTGAAAATAGACAACCGTAAACCGACTCCGTTCAGAAATACGGTCACAATGATAAATGCCCAAAATCCAGCAAAATAGGACAGCATTGTGTCGAATTCTGGCTTATCATAGAACCACCGATAGTTGATTAGGAAAAAAGTAATCAAGGGTAGCATCATCGGCCAGATAATCGCTAATTTACTCTCTTTCCAAACGACTCGATTGAAGAAGACAAAGAATTCATAAGTCTTTACCACGTTCGTACCCCTCTCATGTTGTTTTTTAAAATTACGGAAAAGGAATGTGTACTCCTTTATTCGGAAAACCATTATAAGGTAATGAATTGGATATCTTAAAATCTTCCGGATCAAATAGCTCCGTATTCATATGCGGATATCCATCAGGTGAAAAAACTTTCACGATTTTCTCAGGTCCTGATTCTATGAAACTCGGAATAAATGTGCAATAGATCGGTATTTTTAATTCTTCACTTACATTATGTATAAGCTGATTAAATGTATATTCTTTACTTTCTACTTCCCTATCCATCGGTGGAGATTGAAGCAAAAACTTGAATTTATTGCGAAAATCTTCTACGGAAAGATTGTAGAAAATCTCAGAATAAAGCTGGCTATCATGAAAAGGCTGTTCCTCCATTGACTCTTTTTCAGCAAGTATACTTCCTTCTAAAATCATGGCAAATTCATTGAGTGAGCCATTAATCGCTTTGTCAAGATTCGGATCGGCACTAACTCCGACTGAAAAATATTTATCATGGAAGCCTAACGTTAAAATGACATAGACATGCTTAGAAATAGAGATATTAAACAATCTAATTTCATTAACAAATCTCTTCAAGTGATGGATCGTCTTATGGAGATGCTCATCCTTAATTGTGTCTAGTCTGACGCTGGTTCCAATTCGTTCCGTTAGCCATGTGTGAATCAGCGACTGGCGTTCGACGAATTCCAAAAAACCACTGAGCATCGCATCTCGACTATTAATATGTGCAGCCACCCCACATGTATCGCTATAAAGAGAATCCATATTTTTATAGTGTTTAAAAAACGGCAAATTATACTCTAGCAATATGTCTGATGTCGGAACTTGTATCGTCTCTCCACTAAGTATGTTGAAGGCATCGAAGTACATCGCTCTTTCATCATCAGGCTTCAACTTGGATTTAAAAAGACTTAACCTTTCAAGATGTTCTCCTAAAGAGGCTTTAACGACTTTATTAATACTATATCCTACTGATTGACCAGATGTACCAACGTGTAAATTTGAGGAAACTTTACACGTTTTTATTCCATTTAGAAATAGCGGTCTCTTGAGTACAACATGACTAAGAAGGGAGGAAGAACTATTTGATTGGTTTTGAAATTCAATATCCATATTTATTCTCCTGTTAAATGATTGGACAGTCTGGTAATGCATCGAATTCTGTCTCACTTATTTGTAAAAAATTCGAAATGAACGGGATGTCGATTTCAACAAATTCTTTTTTTGGAATGTGGTTAATAAGGTTAGGCGAAAAAGCTTTGACGACAATCATTTCCTTATTTAATGACTGTGGCAATACGGTTATGTATAACTGTGATAACCATTTTGGTAAGCCTTCGATAATCACATCGAGATTTTCATTGGTATCACTAGTCATAAACCCTTGATACGTAGGGAGGTTTTGAAAACCTTCTATATGAGATTCAACATCTTTACGCATCGGTTGTTGAACTATCTCGTTGTCATAGGACGATAAGCCCGACTGATGTTCCCCGCGGAAATAGAGCACATTATAATAGAGGCGGAGCATGTACGCTTCAGTAGTCGCCTTTTTGATTGCATCCTCTAGATTTACACTTGAACCAACTCCGAATATATATTTCAAATCGGTGTAGTGATTTGGGTTATGACCGATTAAAATAACCACTTGAAGCGGAGCAAAGATGTCTACCACATACATGTTGAGTTCATATCCCATTTTCTCTAATTTCTTGGATATATCGAATGAGAATTGATTAACCCTTTTTCCTTTCGATCCATACCAAAATGAAAATAGGGCGTTCTTTTCAAATAATTCTTTGACTGCATTCAATTTTGCCATTTGAGGAATCGGGTGGGTAGCTGTACCCGTTGTATCTACGATAAAAGGCTTCTTATTCCGAAGACTAGTGACTTCTCTAGGAATTAGAACTGGTTGTTGCCTAATTAAATCAAATGATGGGCTATAGCCGCCATTCTCATTCGTTCCTAGGTGAAGTTTTGGCCAATTCTCATATTTAGAATCTCTTTCCGACACACCCTTCGCACCTAACGTAACAGCTCTTCGTTCTATTGATTCAGAAAAAGCCTTCTTAATGGCAACAGAAGTGATCCTGTCTATTCCTCCACATTCAATTGGCCCGGTATACCCCTCATCATCCATGAAATTCGGTATTCTAGAGTAGGCTTGTACGAGTTGATCGGTTGCCTGAAATTTTCTCGTCTTATAACCGAAAATGGTTCCTTTTTTCCTTTGAAAAATCATCGTGTTTTTCCAAACCACTGCATCATAATAAGAGGGGCCAATTTAGGATTGAGTCCTGAAAGATGAGACAGTGCATTGTCATTAAAACCAGACCAACAGCATTCTCCCATGTCTTGAAACCGATTAATACTATTTCTAAAGCTTTGAGCCATCAAACCTACTTCAATTAAGCCGTGTCTATAGCCCCGCTTTTTATATTTTGTGATCGCTCTTTTTATATCAAGGGCATAGCCAACTGCTAAATTTGAATATAAATCTTCGTTTTGACATAAGTTCCGTCTCACTTTTTCTTGATCTTCTTCATTAAATGACTTAATCAGCATCAGTTTATGGTTAGTAGAATCAAAGACATAACAACCTGCTACTCCTCCATTTTCAACTGCTTTATCATTCAATATGTACAGGAGCGGAATGACAGGGTAAAGCGCACCAGCAGATGGATATGGTTTAGAGCCCCTAAATGAGTTCCGGCTGAAAGCACATTTTAGTACCTCACCTAGTTGTTGAATAGACAGCCCTTCATCAAGATTGAAATGTCTTGTGCTTTTATAGTCATGTTCATGATTAGCGTCATCATCGAATATTATTTCATCCTCGACATTTTCTGGTAACACGTCCGTATTCTCTACAAGGTCCATCCATTCAAGTGTACGATCGTCTAATCCGAAATGAAAAGGGAAATGCCACGTTGTAGATTGATGAAACTTAGAAATATCATGAATAGTTCTTTCATCCAAAATCTTGTCTTGCATCGCATCTGCATAAAAGGTATCTTGTTTCTGCTGGAAAATATCTAAAGTTGTTTGAGTCTTATTCATAGCAGTCACACATTTCCCAATGAAGTGCAGTATCTTTATAATACTTCAGCGTTTTCAAATCCAATAAGGTGCAATTCGTCATCTCTTCAGGATGAAGGTTAGAGGTTTGGAAATCGTTCATAAATCGATTCAATTGGTTACTAATTAGTGTAACAATGTTCATGTGTTGTGTAGCCGTTAGTGGAACTTCAATCTTAAAGTTCTGATCTACAGCATAAAGAGAGGAAACCAATTGCTGATAGGTCAAATTATCGGAATCTGCAACTAATGATTGGGTTTCAATATGTCCCATGTGACATTGATGACATGGGGTTTTCCAATCAGGACTATATAAACTATCCAAGTAGAAATTGCTCTCATAAACGTAACTCATCAACATAATGGAGGTAGGAGCGTTCATTTGACGATTTCTTAATTCCAATCCAAGTTCCTTATTGTATGGATTCAAGAACACAACAGTCAGTTCCTTATCTTTACTAGGCTTATAGTAAGCTGTATCGTATAAGTTCACATCTACATGTTTTCCGTAATCGTTTTGTATTGTAGAACGTAATAATGTCCCAATTTCTTTATGATTAGAAATGATGGTTACTCGGTCAATATCTAAGTTCTTTTCCTTAACTTCTTCTATAATGTTGTATGACTCCAAAAATTCTATCGCTTCAATATAATCTTCGGCAAACATTGACTTGAATTCTTCCTCATTAGCCATTGTTTGATTTGTTTCATCCCAATTTTGTATAAGGCGCATGATATCTCTATTGTCTGTACGAACAATCCCAGCTTGTGTTTGGATGACGCCTTCACCATTTGACAATACATGATAAATGAACTTGTTAATTGTATATGTATTCACCATTTTTATTTAATAGCTCCTTTAAAAATAAGTAGAGTAATGGTACAAGACCATCACTCTACTAGAATCACTATTTCTTCACTTTAGTTGCTGCACCACAACCACTTCCACACATACCTGGTGGTCTTGAAATAGAAAATCTTACAGGCGTACCTGTTACACCTTGTCCGAATTTTGAACGTTCACCTGTAGGCTTTTTCACTTGAGTTTTAGCTTTCTCTTCAGCCATATGTATCACCACCATTCTCACTCAACTTATTCAATGTTCTGAATACAGTGTAAATTATACCTATAATATCTTTTATTGTAAAGTCTTTACTATATAACTATATTATGTATATTTTTTATGAAGTCTTTCCTATTTTGCTAACTTAATTCTGTAATGTGGTATAAATCTAGTTTTTTCTACTTGTTAATAGAGTGAAAAGTATACATTTTTTTATGTTAGAAAATTATTATAGCAAGCATTTACCACCCTCTGAGAAGACGGTTCTAATTTCTTATTTCATCATTTTGATTAATAGAGATTATAAAAAGAAGAAGAGTAATGGTACAAGACCATCACTCTTCTAAAATATTATTTCTTCACTTTAGTTGCTGCACCACAACCACTTCCACACATTCCTGGTGGTCTTGAATCAGAAAATCTTACAGGTGTACCGGTTACACCTTGTCCGAATTTTGAACGTAGACCTTTAGGAGTTTTCACTTGAGTTTTAGCTTTCTCGTTAGGCATATGTATCACCACCATTCTCATTTATCTTATTCAATATTCTGAATACTATATTGAGTATACAAATAATATCCACTAATGTAAAGACTTTACTATTTTTCTGTAATGTGGTATGTGTTTAGGTTCTTTTTACTAGTTAATAGAGTGAAAGATAAAATTCTTTTTATTTCTTGTATTAAATAAATTTATGCAGCAGGAATTTACTATCCACAGAAGATAACTCTAATTTCTCTTTTCATCATTTTATTAATAGAGACTATATAAAAAAAGAGTAATGGTACAAGACCATCACTCTTCTAAAATATTATTTCTTCACTTTAGTTGCTGCACCACAACCACTTGAACATAGAGGTGGTCTTGCATCACGAAATCTAATAGGTGTACCCGTTACACCTTGCCCGAATTTAGAACGTTCATCTTTAGGCTTGTTCACTTGAGTTTTATTTTTTGCTTGAGTCATATGTATCACCACCATTCTTGTTTAATGTACTCAATATTCTGAATACTATGTAAATTATACGAAAATTATCTATTTTTGTAAAGTCTTTACTTTATAAGTAAATTATGTAATTTAACTATAAAACCTTTACTAGTGTGCAATATATATAGGTTCTTTATACTCTTTCAGAGAGTATAAAACTATAAATTCTTTATTTTTGTATTAGAAATTTATTTTAATCCTCAATTTATCGTTTTAGTATTCTATATGCTCAAGATCAGTATAATAGAAAATCCCTAGAATTAGACAGCGAGTATTTACCACCCAAAGAGAAGATGACTCTAATTTCATTTTTTATCATTTTAATTAATAGTATAAAAAAGAAGAGTAATGGTACAAAACCATTACTCTTCTGGAATCACTATTTCTTCACTTTAGATGCTGCACCGCAACCACTTGCGCAAACAGATGGTTTTGGAATAGAAAATCTGACAGGTGTACCCGTTACACCTTGTCCGAATTTAGAGCGTTCAGCTTTAGGGTTGTTTACTTGAGTTTTCATTTTCTCGTTAGACATATGTATCACCACCATTCTTACTTAAATTACTCAATTTTCTGAATACATTATAAATTATACATATAATATTTATTATTGTAAAGTCTTTACTATTTAACTATATTATGTATGCTTATTGTTAATACCTCACTATTTTTCCAATTTAGGTATGTAATGTGCTATAAATCTATGTTCTTTATACTAGTTAATAGAATGCAAAGTACGGTTTTTATTATTTAAATAATAGGGTTATATTGCCTCGAAACGAAAATGACTCATATAAGAAATTCGTTATATGAGTCATTTTCTCACCTTTTTCTATAACGATAAAATATACCCGCTTACAGTTTTATTAAACATATCTGGCTCTTCTAAAAATGGACAATGGCAGCTGTTTTCAAAAATGGTGAACTGTGAGTGATTCAGACGTTTATGGATGTATTCTCCTGCTGCGACTGGTATTAGCTTTTCGTCTCTTCCAAAGCATAGGAGAGTCGGAACGTTGATATTTTGAAATTGCTTACGATAATCGACGACAGTTTGATCGAATAGGATTGCGCTTGCGACGGATTCTGGTAGTTTCAATGTTTCTTTAAGCATCCAATCGAAGGCGTCTTGAGAAAGCTCCTTTTTAAACATGAGTGGAATAAACTCAGTGAGAAATCCTGTTCGGTTGTTCTGAACTTCACGCATGAGATGGATGAGAGTTGGGAAATCGAAAGCACCCATGGAGAAGTCATCCCATTTGAAATCGGACGGAAGCTCATCGACTATCACCGTGCCCTTAACATTTTCCTCACCAAACTGCTGGAGATAATCCCATGCAACGAAAGCACCCATCGACCATCCGACGAGGACGACATCTTTCAGGTTAAGCTTTTCGATAAAACAGTGCAAGTCACGCGCATAATTTGCAACAGTATGTCCATGATGGACTTTCGAGGACTGGCCGTGACCTCGTAAATCAACTAGGATAGCCCGGTGATTTTTACTAAAAAATTCGGTCTGCTTCTGAAAGAATTTGCTGCTCATCCATACGCCATGGATGAAAATGACCGGCGTCCCGTCACCCACGTCTTCATAATACAAACCGACTTGGTCTTCCACATTTAGAAACGGCATTGTGTCGCCTCCTTTTAATTTTATTCTCATAGTATGAACAAGCCACATAAATAGAAAGGAACCTTTTCTTGCTTTTGCATGGAGATTCAGACCACCTACAAAGAGATTATTGAAATAATACAGATGATTCCTAATCGTTGAGAGTAACGAAGCCTTCTTTCGGAAGGTAATGAAATCACCTATAGAAAACTCAAGAAACGTGGAGAAAAAGAAAAAAGAAGGATTTCTAAACTTAAAATTGCCGGTGTTGTAGAACAAGTCCGAAATGGTAGATTGCTCCAAAATCAGATACAAGTCATGTTATAGAGAGGAAATTGATACTGTGATAGGTGAGTATATTCACCCGTCTGCTTTGTTATGTAGAAATATAGCAACAAATTAAAAAAAGTTTGCCAATATAATGGGATTACAGGACGAAACAGTCAATGAGGGACAGAAACATCGTGTAAAAAAAAGAACTTTTACATTCATTACGCCCATCACTTTTATAATCGTTAGAAAACTCGATTTCAAGGAGTTGCAACAAAATATAGGAATAACTTCCTTTATTGGTTCCGTTGGCTTGAATTAGAGAGAAAAGAGTAGAACAAATACTGATTTCAGTATGCTAAGATCTAACGAAATAATAGTTAGAATGCATAAAATCGGATAAGAAAAGACCTTAAAAACGTTAAGGTCTAATGAGCTTTCCTAAATATAAATTTCTTTGCAACAAGGTAAATTGGCATAAAAATTGCCACGAAAAGACCCAAATCAACCAGTAATGATAAAAAATTAAATTCGTCACTAAACAAAGCATAATTAAAGCCTATAAGTGACAATACCCCTTCGTGGATAATAACTGTTAAAAAAACACTAATTATTCCCAAAATAAACCCTTTCAAATTATCCATCTCCTAAAATAATAAACTCACAATTAAATTACCATAATTTACTCGTTAAATATAGAAGAAAAACAATTTTATAAAACGGACTTATTAATTTTTACGACGTTAAGTGCATATTAATCCCACTACCACCGCCGAATAATACAAAACCTACGAGGGCTAACAAAGCAAACAGTATTAAAAACGGGTATTTCGTATGATGCAGTTGACGATGCTTGCGGGAACTTAGTTGCACATATTTTAGGAAGGTATATTTTATCACGATTAAAACCCTTCCAAATTCTTCTAGACGGGTTTTAAACAACTTTTATCTTAACTCACAAAGGTACGTGGATTCGTAAATTCTAATAGATTCTCTCGGTGTATTTATGGCCATCCAATATCTCCTAATGATAAATGGCGTAATCAAAAGTAACTTTGTTTAAATTCAAATCTATGGTTTAATAAATTTGAATCAATCATCAACCATTGAGGTGAAAGAAAAATGGAAAAAATATTTTATGGAACAAACGAAAATCAATTTGGGGAACTACTTATACCTGAAGGGGAAGGACCTCATCCTGTCGCTATCGTCATTCACGGTGGATTTTGGCGAAAACGAGTCACGCTTGAGAGGATGAGAGCGGCAGCGAAAGACTTAACAGCAAGCGGGGTCGCCACATGGAACATTGAATACCGTCGTACTGGCCAAGATGGTGGAGGTTGGCCAGGTACATTACTTGATGCTGCGAATGCGAGTGACTACATACGTACCCTCGCAAAATCTTATCCGCTCGACCTGAATAAGGTTGTCACAATTGGTCATTCCGCTGGTGGTCATCTCGCGACTTGGATTGCTGCACGTCATCGAATTCCTAAGGATAGCGAGCTTTTCATGGAAGACCCTCTTTCTATTCTTGGTACGGTTAGTCTTGCTGGTGTGAACGACCTTGAAATGATGTATAGTGTTCACCATTATCGTGATCATGTACTAACTCGTGAACCAGACAATCCAACAGCTGAATTAATAGGAGGTTCACCTGAGGAGTATCCAAATCGCTACAAACAGGCTTCTCCTGTTGAACTTCTTCCAATCGGTGTCAACCAGACATTAGTTCATGGTGCTCTTGATATCCACGTACCGATTGGGATTAGTGATCACTATCACCGTGAAGCAGAAAGGGCAGGAGATAGTGTAAAATATGTTAACCTTCCTAATGCAGAGCACATTATGTTATCTAATACTACCTCTTCCGCTTGGCAAACAGTTAAAGAAGAGGTGCAGTTACTAGTCAACAAGTAAGGATAGGCGACGACAGGGAATAACAAATTTTTCTCTTTGTTTGGAGGGTTTAGGGGCAATAAGTATTACAGTATAGAAAATAGATGTAACTTTGTTCGCTCACCAATACATGCTTTTATACATAATCATAACCGGTAGCCCATTATTAATAAAACCTTCCTTTACCTCCCTGTTTCTTTCATGGGAGATTGTATTTTGTTCTTAGCTTGTATGCCTAAAATGAATCCCTGATGGTAGAGCTACATGGGGGAACTATTCTCCATATGGTGTAGATAGAAATAGCTGGAATTAAGGGAGATAAAAAACTGTCATCTACTAGTGAAATAAGACTCGTTTACGATGTGTATTCGACAACTACTACGATTTTCACCTATTTTACTGTTGATAAATCAGTGTTTTAATAGTTTGGTTAAGTATAGTGATTTGCAAAAAATTTGTGAGCAGTTCATTGTGAGCATGCCGAAAACCTATAAAAAAGGGACTGTTCAGAAATACAGTCCCTTTACTTTAAATTTAATAGCATAGCCAATGATTATGAGTTACTTTAATGCAATCTGGATGATCAACTGGTGTTCCTGCTGATGCAGTAGAACCTCCAAATCCTGCAATTAACCCAAAAGAAACTACAGATAACAATGCTATTTTTTTGAATTTTTTCATATTATCACTATCTTTATGTATATAATCCCATTTCGACAAAAATCATGTAATTCCTCCTAATTTTTTAAAAATTTAAATTTTTATGACTATTAAACTGTGTATTACCTTTAATTCTAGTCTTCAAGATAATGATCCTTTTCTATAATAAGAAAAAAATCCTGCCAATCTATCAACAGGATTTTTGAACAAACTCTATTTTAAAACTACACCCCAAGTATTAGCTGTCTTCATTATCTGGATAATACATTCCTAAATTAAAATACACATCGCTCGATTGAGACAATTGATTCTTTTTCCGCTTAGATATTTCTCCATTTTCTGTTCTCTCGCTGATGGCCCTTAACCTTTTTGTAGGTGATCTTAACCCTATCTAGGGAAAGATAGTCACTTGTAGATAGCAATAAGATTAATGAAATAATAATCAAACTCACGTAAACAGAAATAAGTGATACTAATGAAACCTCTTTTATTCAACTATAATGCAGCTGAATCACATGTATAAGATCCTGACGATCACTCTTGCATGAATGTATCCTATTCTTACTGTCAAATTCACCTTTTTGAACTGTCTAACCTATTAGAGGCCACTTGATTATATCTGGGAAAGGCTTGAATCTCAAGAAAACTTGTAACATTACTTTACTATAGTCCTTTTTGGCCTATTACGTTCTTCTAAGAGTCACTTCGCCCTCGGTTTCATTTTCATTGTCCCAATACACTTGGAATTCAAATGTCCCCTCCTCAAAAAACAAAGGAAGCCTCCTTTTTATTGATTTCTGCATTGGTAAATGATTGACTTCATTAATCTTAATCCATACAGGCTTGCCTTCAGGTGAGTTTTGGATTAACTCCCCTTTAAAATCATTGGTTATGTAATTGAAAATAATATATCTATCGTTTTTTTCAGGATTAACATATTCATAAATTCCTTTGAAAATAAGATTACTTACTTCAAGTCCTGTTTCTTCTTTTACTTCTCTTATAGCTCCTTCAACAAAACTTTCAGGGAACTCTACTTTTCCGCCTGGCGGAATAAATCCTTTGAAATGATCATGTTGTCTATCTAGTAACAGCACTTTATCATTATCTCGTACTAAACAAACCGTCCAGAATTTATAATTTATTTTTTCGCTCATTTTACTCACCCCATAATGAAGAATGTTCTAACTCATAAGGACCCAAGATGGTATACTAAAACACCTTTCACCCACAAAATGTCCTAGAATTCGTCTTACTAGTCACACCCCACAATAATTAGAAAGATGAGCAACTTGATTATAATCATATACTCTCCATTGCTCCTCGTGATAATGAATATTACTTATACAAGCGTTCATTAATTTTGTTTTACCAGTGCCAATCTCACCATTGGAAATAGTAGCTAGAATAGCATTTATTACTGCTCCATGTGCGACAAGTAAAATCTTTTGCCCCTTATATCTTTGATGTAATTCTTGAATCCCTGTCATTACACGTTGATTTAAAGAAGTCCATTCCTCTTGATTTCTATATATTTTATCCGGAAATGTAGCTGTTCTTTCTTCTATTGTCATGCCTTCAGCATCTCCATAGCATCTTTCTAAAAATTCATCTCGTTCAATTAGAGGAACCATTAATTTTTTATTAATGATCTCTGCCGTTGTCCTAGCTCTTTTCAACGGGCTTGTTATCATTACGTCCCACTCAAAAGCTTTTAAGTACATACTACATTCTTCAGCTTGTTGAACCCCTACACTGTTTAATGGTATATCTGTTCTTCCTTGAAGTTTACCGATTGCGTTCCAATTTGTTTCCCCATGCCTTACTAGAAATATAGTCGTCATTCTGTCACTTCCCATAATTTTGATCATAGTCCAATGACTATTATTTCAAACTCTTCCTAAGTTGTACAAGAGGTTATAATAATAAAAAAACCTGCTGCAACGAATGCAACAGGTTTTATTTATGTTCTTTACAATACTACACATACCCTTTTATCTTCTCGATAAATACCTTTCCGTACTTCTCTTGTTTCTGCTTTCCAACTCCTTTAATTTCAAGAAAAGCTTCAAATGTCGTTGGATGGTGGGCACTTAACTCACGCAATGTTTTATCAGAAAAGATAACAAAGGGTGGGACACCCTCATCATCCGCTAGCTGTTTTCGAAGTTGACGTAACGTTTCAAATAATTCATCATGAACGCTAATTTCACTTGCTTGATGAGCTTCTTTTCGGTAGACCCTCTTTTTTCCTAATAAGACATCTTTACCTGTACTTGATACTTTAAGGATGGGGAGTTTGCCTGGTTCAACATCAATAAGCTTTTGCGCAATGAAGGTATCGATTAGTGCACTCACTTCCTTTTGCGCAACTCCTTTCATCAAGCCGTATGTTGACAGCTTTTGAAAGCCAAAGGTTGTTATTTTTTTGTTTTTTGACCCTGTCAGTACTTGAGCAATCATCGTATTCCCAAATCTCTCCCCCATTCTAATCATGCAAGATAAGACCATTTGTGCCTCTTTCGTAACATCAATTGTCTCTCGTTCATCTCGACAATTGCCACAAACGCCACAGGGGGCAACACTTTCTTCTCCAAAATAGTTAATAATATAAGTATGTAAACAAGCTTCAGTATGACAATAGTCAATCATTTGTTGAAGCTTTATCGTTTCAGCTTCTTTCATCATTTCATTAACAGAGGAATCAATTAAAAACCGCTGTATTTGAATATCTTGTGCTGAAAATAATAAAAAGCATTGACTATTTTCACCGTCACGACCTGCTCTACCCGCTTCTTGATAATAACTCTCCATATTTCGTGGCATTTGATAATGGATGACGTAACGAACATTAGATTTATTAATTCCCATTCCAAACGCATTCGTTGCTACCATAACAAGAATTTCATCATTCAAAAACTGATCCTGCATGTCCTTTCTTTCCATATGAGACATGCCTCCATGATACATCCCACAATTCCTTTTTTGCGCCTTTAGCTTTTTGTAAATCCTCTCTGTTTCCTTTCTTGTCGCACAATAAATGATTCCTGATTCATTTTCATTCTTTTTAATAAAGTCTTGTAAAAAACGATCTCTGTCTTCTCCCTTCAAAACAGAAAATGAAAGGTTCGGTCGTTCAAAGCCTGTTATCACACTTTGGTCAGAAGGAATCTGCAACTGTTCACATATATCATTTCTTACTTGACTAGTTGCTGTCGCCGTCAAAGCGATAACTCTTGGTTTCGGTTGAAATTCATTTATAAATGACGTGATTTTCAAATAACTAGGTCTAAAATCATGTCCCCATTGGGAAATACAGTGTGCCTCGTCAATTGCTATTAGGGGAATTTTAGCTTGCTTCAATTGTTGTAAAAAGGTAACGGATTCTAATCGTTCAGGAGCAATGTAGATTAATTTGTATTCTCCATTAATTAAGTGCTGAACTCTTGTCGTCACCTCATTTGAAGAAAGTGTACTGTTAATATATGTAGCACGAATACCCATTTCATTGAGAGCATCTACCTGATCCTTCATAAGAGAGATTAAAGGTGAAATAACGACGGTGGTCCCCTCAAGCAATAATGCTGGAATCTGATAACAAATCGATTTCCCTCCGCCTGTCGGCATAATAACGACCGTTTTTTCTCCTTTTAATACTCTTTCAATTGCCTCCTCTTGACCATTGCGAAACGTATTATATCCGTAATAATGTTTTAATTGTTCCTTCGCCTTAATAAGATTCATATTTTTTCCTTTCAATGTTATCTCAATACGAATAATGTAAATTTCCTTTTTTCGTTCCCATCGTTCTTTTCCTTAGAATTTTAAGCTAAATTGGTGCTGCTTTTCCATTTGTTTAAATGAGTCGATAAAATCGAAACAGGTGAATGCTATAGAAACTTCCATAGTCCACCCACTATATCCAGAAGACATAAAACCCTTTAACGAATACACCTTCCCAAGTACTTATACTTCATTAAAGAGGAGAAAGCTTCATTTAATCAAAGAGGCTATTTTTCCCCGTCCTTTTATACGACTACATAGCAAAACGGACGCTAGCAAACGTTTTATGGTATCGTCGTTGTAAAACTACTTTTATTTGAAGCTTATCATAAATCCCATTATTCTACCGTAGAAATGTGAAAAATAACGAATTATTTGTCCAACAAAACGAGCCACAATGGCCAGAACAGCACTTGCGGATAAAAGTCCCTTCATTTTTTACAAGACATATTAACTTTTAAAAAACCCTACTCCCTATATAACGCCTACATTTACCTTTCGTTCTAACAATAAAAAAGGATTCATAGTTTATGAATCCTTTTCTTAAGCTTTAAAACCAACGAAATCCTCTTCTTTCTTGCTTAGGAGCCTCTTCTTCTCCTTCTCCAACCTCTTCTTGTTCATTCTTTACCACATCTTCTTGTTCAACTGGTCTCCCTCTCCAAAAGAAGTCCCAAAAATCAGCCCTTGTTTCTTCTGTTTCAACAACTTCTTCTTCCGTTTCTTTCTGACTCATTCTACCCTCTCCTCATAACTTATTCCCACTACATTGTATTCAAGGTCAAGAGAACCGTTTGGGCTTATTGGACAATAAAAATGAATGCTAATATTTATAAACGATTAAATAATTCTCCCACTGTTGGTCCCTTTACTTTCCGCAGCAGGAGAATACGTAGTTATCTGCTCTACTAAGCAAATTTTTCTTCTTTAATGTAGAAGACCAGGAGGAGGTTTTTGTCATATATTATCAGTATTTGACTAGCTGTTTTTATTGCATACACACTTTTAGGATGTTAGCCTTTATGGTGTAAGTGCCATCCATGTTTTTATCAACCATGTGAAAATGATTCTACAACGAGAACGTACATACTTTTATTTTGCAGTTAAATAAAAGGAGGATGTTTGATGACAAATCTTGTTACTTCAGTAAATGAAAAAGTAGAAAAGTTTTTACAAGGGCGCAAAATGCTTTACATTAATGGGGAATTTGTTGAAAGTAAAAGTGGAAAAACATTTGATACCCCAAATCCCGCTACTGGCGAAACCGTAGCGACTGTTTTCGAAGCAGATGCACAAGATATTGATCTTGCCGTCAAAGCTGCAAGAGCCGCATTTGATCAAGGTGCCTGGTCTAAAATGTCAGCCGCCAAACGTAGTCGTCTTATGTATAAGTTGGCTGATTTGATGGAGGAAAACAAAGAAGCCCTCGCTCAATTGGAAACGATTGATAACGGGAAGCCAATACGAGAAACAACACACGCAGATATTCCACTATCTATTGAGCATATGAGATATTATGCAGGATGGTGCACGAAAATTACAGGTCAAACGATACCGGTTAATGGACCGTTTTTAAATTATACTCGTCACGAGGCTGTGGGTGTAGTTGGGCAAATCATTCCTTGGAACTTTCCACTACTAATGGCCATGTGGAAAATGGGAGCGGCGTTAGCCACGGGATGTACAATCGTGTTAAAGCCTGCAGAGCAAACACCACTTTCCGCCCTTTACTTAGCAGAGCTTATTGATGAAGCAGGATTCCCGCCAGGTGTAATTAATATTGTACCAGGCTTTGGTGAAACAGCTGGACGAGCTTTAGTTGATCATCCAAATGTTGATAAAATTGCCTTTACGGGTTCTACTGAGGTCGGAAAACAGATTATGGAAAGAGCTGCTAAATCATTAAAACGAATCACGTTAGAACTGGGTGGAAAGTCACCAAATATCGTATTACCTGATGCTGATCTGAAAAGGGCTATCCCAGGGGCATTAAATGGTGTGATGTTTAATCAAGGACAAGTTTGTAGTGCTGGTTCCCGTGTTTTCATCCAAAAAAAGCAATTCGATAATGTTGTATCAGACATGGTGTCCTATGCGAAAAAGATGAAACAAGGAGCTGGGTTACACGGAGATACCGAAATCGGCCCTCTCGTTTCAACCGAACAGCACAACCGAGTGCTTGGCTATATTGAAAAAGGGGTAAATGAAGGAGCAGAATTACTAACCGGAGGCGAAAACCCATTTGAAAATGGCTATTTTGTATCACCAACTATTTTCGCTGATGTAAATGATTCCATGACAATTGCCAAAGAAGAAATATTCGGTCCTGTTATTTCTGCTATGCCGTATGAAGATTTAGATGAGCTCATTACACGTGCAAATGCGACAGAGTATGGTTTAGCTGCTGGAGTGTGGACAGAGGATGTACGAAAAGCTCACTATATTGCTGAGAAATTACGTGCAGGTACCGTTTGGGTCAATTGCTATAACGCATTTGACGCCGCTTCTCCGTTCGGAGGGTATAAGCAATCCGGGCTCGGTCGAGAAATGGGATCCTACGCACTCAACAATTACACAGAAGTAAAAAGTGTTTGGATTGGTATGAAATAACAACAGCCTCAAATAAATATTAAGAGCATTTTATGAAACTCAGATTCATTCACCACTGTTATCTGAGCAATAGAATATAAACCATAAAAAAACGAGAAATCTAAATGATTTCTCGTTTTTTTATTAATAACTACGATGAGGATTATCTACGACTTGAATCACTTTGCTGGAAGGTTTCATGTCACTTCCACAAATTGGACAAGATGGTGAGTCAGAGCTTTTGAAGTTGTCACGTACCCAGCAGTTACAATCCGCTGAACTACACTCCCAAACTTTTGTTTCTTCTTCAATAATTTCTTCTTCTTTACGTTTTCCAAATGCCATGATCACTGCCCCCTTCATTCGTGTTTATGCAAAAAGCTACCCAAATATGATAGATGGGTAGCCTCTTTCAAAAGTTTGCTAATTATAACTTCACAACGTTAGAAGCTTGAGGTCCGCGGTTTCCTTCAACAACTTCGAATTCCACTTGTTGACCTTCTTCTAAAGTTTTGAAACCGTCTCCAGTAATAGCAGAGAAATGTACGAATACGTCGTTTCCACCTTCAACTTCAATGAAACCGAAACCTTTTTCTGCGTTAAACCATTTAACTGTACCTGTTTTCATTAGTGTACCTCCAAAAAATAAAAGAAATTTATTAATATGCGACCTTTTATCTATGAAAAAATTCACATATTATAAAAAGTACCGCTCAAGAAACGATCACTCTTTATAATGTGTGAATGGTTTGCTTCGGTAATTTCTACTAAATTATAGGCTTTTATTACATTATACACCATATAGATGGAAAGTCAATGTCAATGCTCAAAATAACAACACTGTTTTCTTCTCTCTTTGTTTCTCTCAGAACATAAATCCTGAGTAGAAAAAGAAAAATCAGGACAACATAGGAAGAGACCAATACAAATAGGGCGTGGAATGATGTTCTTTAAGAATAAGAAGAAAACAGCTCAAAAGACCCAACCCCATTCTACTAATATGGACAAATGTATAGAGCAATTAAAGACCTGTTTGCATGATAGTTCAGATTTCGTTATTAAAACAATGAAAATAAATAACAAGAGGGTTTTATTGGCCTATCTCTCTGAGTTTATCAAAGATTCATCACTCAATAATCATATTATTCGTCACCTAAACCGTGTTTCTCAAGATGAATTAACTTACCAATGTTTACGAGAGACTTTGCCTGTTGCTAAATTATCAGTTACTAACCAACTCCCGATCATTTCAGAAAATATTGTAAGGGGTCATGTTTATATTTTTGTTGACGGAGATTCGGCTGGTATATTAGCTGAAATTGGTGAAAGGGCAACAAGGGCCATCGATATTTCATTAAATGAATCCACGATTTTCGGACCGAAGGTTTCATTTACGGAAGAAGTATCCGCTAATTTAAATTTGGTTAGAGGTCGAATCGATGACCCTAATCTAAAAGTGGAGAAGATCATTGTCGGAAAACGAGCGAAAACAAGTGTTTATATTGTTTATATATCGGATATTGCTGACATTGAAAATGTGAAAACATTTAAACAGCGTCTTGAAGAACTGGATGTTGATACGATTATTGATAGCTCAATATTGTCCCAACAAATCGAGGATAACTCGTTATCAATCTTTCCTCAATTTACAGTAACCGAACTTCCTGACCTTTTAACGACAAGCTTAATTCATGGGAAAGTAGGTTTACTTGTCGATCGAAGCCCCACCGCTATAATTGGGCCTGCTACATTCCTTTCTTTTTTTGAATCATCTGAAGATATATATGTTCGCTGGAACATGGGAACATTTTTAAGGTTTCTAAGGTTTACTTCCATTTTTTTATCTGTATTGCTGACTCCCGCTTACGTTGCGGTTCTTACCTTCCATTATGAGGTAATTCCTTCCGCTTTATTAAATTCATTAGGTGAATCACGAGCCAATGTTCCCTTTCCACCTGTGTATGAAGCTTTAATTATGGAGTTTGTCATTGAAATGTTACGTGAAGCCGCTGCGAGACTTCCTATTAAAGTCGGTCAGTCTATCGGAGTCGTTGGAGGTATCGTTATTGGAACAGCAGCTGTGCAAGCAGGGTTTACAAGTAATATATTAATTATCATTATCGGCTTAAGTGCGATTGGGTCGTTTACTGCTCCAAGTTATATTATGGGGACAACCATTCGTCTGATACGTTTTCCAATCATTGTTCTTGCTGGGCTATGGGGAGGGGTTGGTATTATGTTTTGCTTCTGCTTTATTCTCATTCACCTACTCCGTTTAACCACTCTCGGCAGACCATACATGTCACCTGTGTATCCACTAAGGCTCCGTGATTGGAAATATAGTTTATTTCGGTCTCCTCCTCAGTACTACTCTATGAGACCAGAAACGAATCACCCAAGTGATTCTCAACGAATCCCGTTAAAGAAACAAAAAATGAAGAAAGACATTGATGAATAAAGGGTGCTGCTAAATGGAAGTTAATGTCTATCCAAAAAAGAATCTGATGATTAGCGCATTTCTCGTAATGTTTATAGTTCATACAGTTCAGGCAGGTGTAGGCGCGGTTGGATTACCTAGAATCATTTTTTTAGAAGTGGAGCAAGATGCCTGGATATCTGTCTTGCTTTCAGGTTTCGTCACCTGTCTATCCGTTTTAGTCATCTACTTAACGTTAGCAAAATATGAGTCAGCTGACCTTTATGGCATTCAAAGAGATATTTACGGGAAGTGGATTGGGGCCATATTCAATAGCATTTACATTGGTTATCTATTATTAGGTTTTTTCACCATTGCGATGGATTATACAGAAATGGTGCAAGCGTGGATCTTTCCGTTAATGCCGACATGGCTGTTAATGGGACTATTAATTACGTTGACTATCTATGCTGTAATGGGTGGCTTAAGAGTTATAACAGGGATTGCCTTTTTGTCATTTGTTTTATCCGTCTGGATTACGTCATTCATATATGCTCCTATTAGAGAAATTATTTGGACACATTACTTTCCTATATGGGATCACTCGATGAAAGAATTTTCAACAGGAATTATCAAAACAAGCTTATCTGTTATTGGATTTGAGATGCTGTTTTTTGTGTACCCATTTGTAATAGACAAGAAGAAAACCTTAAAGTATTCACTTATCGCTGTCATCTTTACGACATTCCTCTACACCATTGTCACCTTTGTATCAATTGGCTTTTTCTCTTATAACGGGTTACGTGAAGCGATATGGCCTGTCTTATCAATGTTTAAAATTGTGCGAATCCCAAATTTGGAACGCTTTGAATTTATCGCTGTCTCCTTTTGGATGTTCATTATTTTGCCTAATCTTTGCTTCTATTTTTGGGCAGCTACTAGAGGGTTAAAGCGTGTTTATAAGATTAATCAAAGGCTTGGCTCTTACATTTTCGGCATTATCTTATGGAGTTGTACTTTTCTCATCACAAGTCGAATTGAATTGAATACCGTCTCAGACATTACCGGAAAAATTGGTCTAGCACTTATTACCGTCTACCCTTTCATATTATTTGCGCTTGTCCTAGTTAAAAAGAAACTATTGAAGAGGTGATAGTTAAAATGAAGAAGAAATGGATAAAGTGGCTATCTTCCCTTCTCATCCTCCTGATACTTAACGGTTGTACTCAAAAAAACTACTTAGAAAAAATCGGTTTACTTACGGCTGTTGGTTATGATGTAGCAGAGGATGATTTCATGGAGGGAACGCTTGTCGTGAATCAATTTGACCCTCAAAAGACAGACCCTTCAAAAGTCATATCAGCAAAAGCTTATACAAGTAAAGGGATGAGACAGAAACTAAACTTAGAAGTAAGCAATAGCCTTGTGTCTGGACAGCTCCGTGTTGCTCTTTATGGGAGCGAGTTAGCAGAAGGTGGCATCAGCCACTTAGTTGATAGCTTGGCTCGTGATGCCTCAATCGGAAATATGTTATATATAGCGATTACGGATCCTCCTGCATCTGAAATATTGAAATTTCAAAGTGAGGAAATTCAAGGTAATATGGGGACCTATTTATATAATTTAATACAGCAAAATATCGATCTCGAATTAGTAAGCGACCCTACCCTTCACACCTTTACGACGAAGCTGTTAGATGTAGGAATTGATCCCATTCTCCCTATATTTGAAATAATAGATGGAAATATCGGGATTCGATCTGTTGCCGTGTTTCATGATGATCATCTTGTCGGGAAATTACCTTTGCATGATTTGTTTTATTTTAACTTATTAGACACCGATTACCGAAAAGGATCGTTAGAAATACAAATCGAGAAAGAAAAACTAGAAAAGTATTTCACTTATGAACAACGCGAGGATACGACAATCGAAGAAGACGAGATGAACTTTTACATTACCGTCAATAATATCTCAACAAGTAAGGATGTAAAGCTAACAGATACTAATCCTTCCCAACCGAAATTTGATTTAGAAATCGATCTGAACGTGCGAATTATTGAGATGTCCAAAGCAATGGACCTTGGGAAGCCTGAAGTAATCAAAGCACTTTCCAAAACGATTGAGAAAAAAATCAAAAAGGAAGTTGAGCGGACATTAAAGGATTTACAAGAATTAAAAACGGATCCTGTCGGTTTCGGAAGGTATTATCGCGCTTTTGCGAAAAGTGATTTAACGAAGGAAGAATGGAGAAACATGTATGGAAACTCAAAATTTAATGTTAAAGTTACAGCCGAAATTATTCGAACAGGTGTCATTGATTAATCTGTATGAAAAAAGGGACGGTACGTCCCTTTTTTCTTGTCAATTCTCTGATTTAAGCGTTAGAGAGATAATCCATGATATAAGGAAACTTAAAGAACAGGCTTTACTTCTTCATCATTCCATTTATATACCTTATCTCCATACATTAAAATGAGGCCTGTATACAATTGCAAGTCTTCATCACAAGCCTCACAAAAAATTTTCTCTTCCTTTTTCCAAAAAGCAATAGTGCTATAGGATTTCGCTTTAACGTTTGGATTGTGACGTTTTAGTGCTTCTATCCTCTGAATGAAATAATCCATTGCATTCTCTTTACTAATAAACGTACTTTCTTTCGATATTGATGATTCCCATCCTTCAAAAAACCACCACGGTTCATATTCTCCTCGAGTTTCATACACGTGCCACACTGACATCAGCCTATCACCTTTCTTTCATCATATTACGAAGCCGTAATCCAAAGACCTACTATTGCCGAACAAATTCCTGTTATATAGGTTAAGAACAAATAGAATATGGCACTTTTTTTTTGATCCTTCCATATCGTTAAAAGCTCGACATGAAAGGTTGAAAAGGTGGTAAATCCACCGAGAATACCAATTCCTAAGAAGGCATAGCTTCGATTATCTATGTTCACTCCCACCATCAAACCTAATAGAAAAGATCCAAGAACATTCACAATGAATGTTCCCCACGGAATAGAGGAAGAGTTAAAGGCTTTTCCAATAATATACCTAGCAAGAGCACCTACCCCACCACCAAGTCCAATCCAGAAAATGTCCATTTTTACCTTCCCCCTACTATGCTAGCCAATCTATAGCCAAGATAAGCAAATACAATTCCACCTATCATGGATCCGAATAAATAGGAAAACAGCATTAAATAGTCTCTTTCCAGCATCAAATTTGCCAGCTCAACGCTTAGCGCTGAAAAGGTTGTAAACGAGCCAATCGCTCCTGTCGATATCCCCTTTATAATCGCCGGGTCAATCTTTTTATATTTTGGAAAAATAGTAAGAAGATAACCAAGAAGGAATGAACCAAGTAAATTTACAGCGAGTGTGCCAAGTGGATACTCCCCTCCATTCCCTACAACACTTACATAATATCTTACTATACTCCCAATTGCGCCACCGAAAAACAGATATATATAGACCATCTTACTACTCCTAAATCTCTTAATTAATAATATATTATTATAATGATTTATTCATTTATTATTGATTTGAATATGGTTAATGGTTATACTTGAATTATTAACCATTTCAAAGGAGTAATGCTTTTGTTATGCAATACTTATTAGAAGCAACACCTGATTTACTTCTCTATTCTTTTTATGCGAGTATTGTGCTTACAACATTTCTCTCGATCACATATGGATTGCTTCAAGTTCGTCCATGCCATTATGATGTTCCTAAACTTTCCGATGAATCAAAGCTTGACCATAGTAAAATCTTGCAAGCTACAACAAATAAAAATGTTGCAAACTCACCTACAAGCTGGATTCGGAGAAGTATTCGCCTTAAAGCCATGTCAAAAGACGATGGTCCTCTTTGTTTCTTAATATAAACCATTTAACATTATTAAGAAACCTAGGAGGATTACATTGAAAAAACAATTAACTTATTTCATTATAGCATTTTCATCTTTATTTTTGCTTTCAGGTTGTCAAGCTGCTCAAAACCAAGATGGGTTCTTTTACAAAATCTTTGTATCACCTTTCGCCACGGCGCTTCATGAGATTGGTACGTTTTTAGGCGGCAATTTCGGTCTAGCAATTATTATTATTACATTGTTGATTCGGTTAATATTAATGCCTTTTATGCTCAAAACGTATAAAAATCAACAAGCGATGAAAGTGAAAATGGAAAAACTAAAACCTGAAATGAAAGCCATTCAGGAGAAGCTGAAAGCAACAAAGGATACGGAAGAGCAAAGGAAATTACAGCAAGAAATGATGCAACTGTATCAAAAGCATGGTGTAAACCCCTTAAATATGGGCTGTTTACCCATTCTTATTCAAATGCCTATATTACTTGGACTATATTATGCCATTATTGGATCAGAGGAAATTGCTTCGCATACGTTTCTTTGGTTCAACTTAGGGCAAACCGATATTCCTATAGCCATTATTGCAGGGATCATTTACTTCGCACAGGCAAAAGTATCTTTAATTGGTATTTCATCAGAGCAATTAAAGCAAATGAAATTCATTAGTTACTTATCACCTATATTGATTTTTGTTTTTTCCTTAACTGCACCTTCTGCATTACCTCTTTATTGGACGGTTGGTGGTTTGTTTTTAATTATTCAAACACTTATTAGTAAAAAATATTATCAAGAACACCCAGAGAAAGCTGTTGATTAATTGTAAAAGAGGAGCGATTTTGCTCCTCTTTTACGTATGATCTTCTACCTTGACGATATCATTTGTAATTGAACTATGCTCCCTTTCTGCTGTTGTATTGGAGATGATTTCTTCTTTTAATAGCTGGTCAACCACATCGTGTTCCGCGTATAATGATACCTTCTTTAAGGCAGCTAACTGAGAACCCTTTAAATGAGGCTCCCTCTTATACAATGCCTCTAGGTCAAGCTTCACCTTATCTAACTCTGCTTCGTAGCGATGGATTAATTCTTGGGCAACAGGCTCCGCAATGTATAATCTTTCTTTCGTTTTTTTAATTTCACGAATTGCTGCTTCATAGCGATGCAATTTAGCAATATGAGATTGAAACTCCTCTTCTCCTTCCTCTGAATGCTTAATCCTTAATAGCCCAATTAACGGTTTGATTGTTAAACCTTGAAAAACTAATGAAAATAATACAACAGAGAAGGCTAAAATTAAAATATCTTCTCTTCCTTCAAAGTCCCTAGGCAAACTTAACACTAAAGCAATCGATAAGGAGCCTTTAAGTCCACCCCAGTTTAAAACATGCTTCCATTTAATCGGAAAATTTTTAATGAATGAAAGACTCGTATATACAGCAATACTCCGGGCGATAAGCACTAAAATAATGGATGCAAAGATCAGCCCCCATTTACTCGTTACATCAATTCTCGTGATTTCCAAACCTACCATTAAAAAGACAAGCGAATTGGCTAATAGGGCCGCTACATCCCAGAAATTATTAATATTCAGCTTTGTTGTTGGGCTCATGCCAACCTTACCACCATAATTCCCAAAAATTAAAGCAGCAACTACAACCGCAATGACACCTGAACCATGAACACTCTCTGCTATTAAAAAAGAGCCGTAAAATAATAGAATTGAAAAGATAATCTCTAGAGGGTAATCATCAAAATGCTTTATTAAAATAGAAAACCCATACCCTAACGAACCACCGATAATCAGTCCAAGTGAAACAACACGTAGAAATTCGAACATGCCACTTCCAAAGCCGATCCACCCTGCATCCATATACGATAACAAGTAAAAAGCAGAAATATTAAACAATACGACAGCAAGCCCATCATTAAACAATGACTCCCCTTCAATGACAACCGCTAAACGCTTTTGAACTCCAACACTTTTAAAGATGGACAGCACACTAACAGGGTCGGTTGCACTCATTAACGCAGCAAAAACAAAAGCTGCAGGAATCGAGAAATCAAATAAATAATAGCTCGAAAATCCAATAATTAAAAACGATAATAACGTCCCACCAAATGCTAACGAAATAATAGGACCTTTATTTTCTCTCAAATGAGCAAATGGTAATTTTAAAGCTGCTTCTCCTAACAAAGCGGGTAGAAATAGAGTGATAATGACAAAATTGAACACTTCCCCTTCCGTTATAAACAGCTTCAGTGGTTCTAAAACAGGAATATTCAATAACCCAATTAATGCACCGACGATTACGAGAGCAATCGGGTACGGTTGGTTAACTTTTTTTGCAATAGCGGTAATTCCTGCGGCAAGCATAACTAAAATAAGTCCTAATTCAAAAATATGATGCAAGTCCAGTTCATGCATGGTTTCCACCCCTTCAATCGGAAATTTCCCTTCCACTTTAGAATACCGTTTTTTTGTAATAACATCAAAATTTTCCAAACAAAAATCCAGCTATTGTAAAATAGCTGGATTTTGAGTATTAAATGCTTTTATAAAGTAGTTTTCGTAATAGCGGGAACAATACATCTGGCAGTTCCTCTACATTTGACACAAGAATGCTATAACGACCATAGATATTTTGAATTGTAATTTTTTGTCCTTCATCAATCTCACCGTTTGCTAGAAACACATTTAGGACTTCGATACCTTGCTTACGTGCTTCTAACACCGCTTTATGGGTATCGATAATCCCATTTTGCTCATAACCCATTGCAGCAGGCTCACCATCCGAAAAAACAAGTAGAAATTTTTGTTTTTCAAATCGAGACAATAGTCTTTCTGTCATCACACGAATCGCCAGGCCATCACGGTTATCTTCCTGAGGCTCTAATTGCATTATTTCTGGACCACTACTACGTTTAAGCGATGTAGCAAACGTAATCACATCTTGAAAGTAGTTAGGCTGATTTACTTCTGTCGCTGCATTTGTATCTTCCCAAAAACCAACAATCTCATGAGGAACCTTGACGGATTTTAACGCTTCATGAAATAGAGTAATACCACGCTTCGTTTCCTCCATTTTGTCATACATACTTGCAGAACAATCAACAAGTAACGAAAACACAGCATCGATTTCTGTTGAAGGGTTATTTTTTTTATAAAAAAGACGAGGGTTTTCATCTGTAAAATAAGGTAGAAGCTGTTTGCTTAAGCGACCGACATGCAAGTCTGATCTTGGCTGAATCATCTTATGTTCCAATGTTTTTTCAATCATTTTTTGCAATTTTTTTTGATAACTTGTAATCTGTGCCTTTTGTTCTTGATACGTTTTTATTTGTTCGTATAACACAGATTTTCCTGTAAGAAAAATCGGGTAAGCATGTTTATTTTCTTTCCCATAATCAGAAGAGTTGGCTCCTTCCTTTTCTTCCCGCTCACTCTGCCTAGCCTCTAGCTGATCATATTGGTTCTGGTTTGTTTGTTGAGAAGAACCTTGAACCGCACCTAACGCTTGATCCCCTTCATCGCCCTCGCGAACTCCTTCGCCTAGTAAATTTGTTTGAGAACCTTGCTCAATATCAAACTGTAAAAAAGTCTGTCCTGCCTCGTCCGTTTCCCGATGCCACATTTCCATTTTTTCTTCAAAGAGGTTACTGTTTTCCTTTGAGTCAATTTGATCATCGTTTTTTAGTTTATCTTTCCGTTTTAAATCATCAAAGGTTAAACTTGTATCTTCCGCAGCATAAACATTCTCTGGTAAATGAAAATACTCATTTAGCATATCCTTTTCAACTATTTCATCCAATACATCAACAATCGTTAAGCAATGCTTAATGACGGATTTTGTCGAATCTGTTTCGTATAATGCTTGAAGCTCCCGGCGAATAAATGGCATCGCAAGGTCAATCGCCTCGGTGATAGGTGGCGTGTCCACGACCGTTTCTGCGCTCATCTGTAAAAAAAGAGCATTAAAAAGAGCATCCGTATGAACGCTTTTTACTAGGTTAACGTTTAGCTGAGTTTCAAAATATTTTCGATAAATCTCTCGACGAATGTTGAATGCCTTCCTTGTTCCTTTCCGCTCTTTCACACATAGCTGTTCAAGTCGAATATCTTCTCCTAATATGAACAGTTGTTTCGCGAAACTCGGAATCGTCGTTTTCCTTATTTTTTTAATATAATTGACCACTTCCAATGTATCACTATGTTGGTAGCTTCCAAGGCTACGAAGGTAGATATCGCTTTTTAATCCATTCACCTCTTCCTCATACGGACGGTGATCCCAAAAGTGACTAACAAAAATAACATCATTTTTCTCATCTAAATAAGAATGTGGCCCATATTGAACATCCATCTCTTTATTTCTTGTAAGTGTTTTAGCTAAATCGATTAATTCCATTACTAAAAAAGAATTGATTGTTTCATCATTAAATTGTATAAACCGATGCATAAAATCATCCTTATCCAAATATCGTTTGTGCGATATTAAAAATAGCTGCCCTTTCGCGTTCATCTTCAAGTTTGTCAATGATTCCACGTTGGATGGCACGAAGAGGAGGTAGATAGACGGCCAAATCGCTTGCATCCAATAAAGCGCGAATTGATGCTGCTTCCTCTGATACCTGTCCATTTTTCACTTGTGTATTCAAATCAAAGGAAAGCTGAACAAATTGACCAAGTAAGTCTTCATTTTTAAGTTTTGATTGTTCCTGTAAGACAGAAAAAAGGACGTCACCTTGAATATAAGGAACTTCAATCACGACAAATCGATTTTTTAAGGCTTCATTCAGTGGTACTGTTCCGACATACCCTTCGTTAATAGCTGCCACTACTCCAAAGCTAGGTTGAGCAGAAATGACTTCACTCGTAAAGGGGTTGGTAATCATTCTTCGGTAATCAAGCACGCCATTTAATATTGGCAAAGTTTCCGGTTTTGCCATATTTATTTCATCAATATATAGGAGGTGACCAGATTTCATGGCTTGAATGACTGGTCCCGGTGTAAATCCAATCACGGTTTCCCCATTTTGTTGTTGCAGTGTTTTAAAGCCGAGAAGTGCTTCTGCATCAAGGTCTACAGAACAATTGACACTATGCATCGGCTGCTGAAATATAGCTGAAATTGTCTCAGCAAGTTTGGTTTTTCCAGCACCTGTTGGTCCTTTTAATAGAACATTTTTCCCTAAGCTAAGTGCAATCAAGCAATCTTCAATAATGGCTGAATCTGCTGCAGTATACCCACCCTTTCCAATTAATTCTTGCTGACTATCAATGAAACGTTCTTTTCTTTCATTAATCATATGTTGAACTTCAGATGGAAGTTGATGTCGAAGTTGGTCCATTATGCCATTCCTTTCTTTCTCTTAACATGTCCCCTCATTTTACAATGAAAAAGGCTGATTTCGCAAAGATTGTATACTATTAAACGAGATCATTTCTTTAATGTTAGTTTTTAAAGAAACAATAATATATCACTTTCCATTAAATATAGTAATATCATTGATTATGACTAATTAAGATAAGCGCATTTTGTTGATATTGATTATTTTTTATAAAAAGGGGTGGGAATTGTTAAGAATTAGATTATATAATTATCAAGAGTAATTATTATTGTTATAATTATCCAATTACTTTTGTAATAATATCTGAATCACATTATTACAAAAGTAATTGGTATTTTAATATTTTGTGATGTATCAGTAGGGCGGAATAATTTTGATTTGTTAGAATTCATTGGGGAGAGACTCATTTAATAATACTAGGAGAATGTCCTACGGCGATTGAAACAACTGGAAATTGATGAAATTTAATAAAGAAAGGGATAAAATGGCAAACACAGGAAAAGCACCTAATACTAATCTAGCAAAACGTTGGATGATCACCATAGGGTTATTTTTAATTGTCCAATTGATTTTTATTGTCGTTGATGGCAATATCCTAAAACCGAATATAAATGATAGTGACGTAATTGCCAAAATCGGGAGATGGATTCTGGATTCTGGAGTCTGCACTATTCACGGAGTGGATTACCCCCTATTCCTATCCTTTTTTTAATATGTTCATGACAGTACATGTTATTGCTATACTGTTTCAGTATGGGATATAGTATCAAATAGCTTACTAAAAAAGAAAGAAAAGGATAATGATTTTACTAGAATTTTCTAACGGTGCGGCTTTAACAATTTATCTGTCTTATAAATAGAAAGATTACATAAGTACGATAGAGGGCAGTGTCTTTCTTTTTTCATCTAACGATGGGGCAAGCATACGGGCTACTTTAACAGTATTTTTTGTCTTCCACTGAAGGCTGCATCAGCCATTAACGATATTCCACCTTACACAAGGTTAATCTGAATATTATAACGAAAAGGCTACTATTCCAGTGCAGAATTAGTACATTACTTAGTCATTGGGGCATTCATCATCACCATAATGATGATGATCTCCTACCTGCCCATTTTCTGATTCATCTTTCAAAGTAAACATTATGTTTACTCCTTCTCTTCTCATGTAATAATTTGACTGATAATGATATAACAATGATAAAGATAAAAATACTTGTGAAAAGGTAAGAATAGAATATGTCTAATTGGAATATTAAAATACCAATCAATGGATCGCTCAAAATAAATGCAACGTTCATAATCATTCCCTTAATTGAAAGAATTGTAGCTTTATTATGATCGTTAGATAAATCATTGAAGTATATGGAAAATATTAACCAAAACCACCCGATTATTACTCTTAATAATCCATAGATTACTAATCCAATTATTACATTTTTAATAATACCCATAAGCAGCATCCCACAGGCAAAAAATAATAAACTCCATATAATCAAAACCTCTGGGTCCATTGTCTTCAATTTTTTTTGATAAATGACGGAGCCAACAAGAGGGATTATATTCATAACAAAATAAATTACTCCAAAAAGTTCTATCGGAATCCGTTGTACATTTAAATACTCTGGAAAAAAAACGATAAACTGAGGAATAAAAAAACATGAAGTAAAAAGGACAATGCATATGAATAGGTTTACTTTCATAAATTGTGTAACAGTATTTAAGGTTATTTTAGTTTGTCCATTCGATGTATTGTGACTACTAGATTGATTCTTTCTCTTATTAGGAACCGTCAAAACTAACATAAGAATGATTGCTTCACATGCGATTGCTATTAAGAATGGAAGCTCACTATCAATAGTATATAGTAAGCCTATAACCGTAGCGCTCAAGGCTGTAGCAATATATCTAGCATAATTGTTAATTTGGAAGAAATTATCTTGATTATCTATTGAAGTGAGCAGTATAGATTCTGTTGCGCCTGATTTAAAAGCTATTCCTAATGAAATCATACTCATCGCGATCGCCATAGAAAAGAAACCATAACCTGTTATATAGATTACTAGCCCTATAATGGTTGATATTCCTCCTAATAGGACACTTAATTTTCTTGAATAATTATCAGAAAATACGCCTATAGGAACTTCTGTTAAAATGGTAACCAATGAACCAATTCCAAACAAAATACCTATTTGAGCTATATTAACACCTTTTGCTTCAAAGAAAAGAAAAATGATAGGTGTATATAATAATGAGAAATTAGATACAAAAGAATATAACCATATTCGTAAAAAATGTTTGTTAGATTTCATCCATAACACCTCAAAGGATAAAGGGCATCGATGAATCGATGCCCTTTCATAAGCAATAGAGCTACGGACACCTTCTACCACTGCTTGTAGAGGAAGGAGTATACAATAACTGTAGCTAAATCCATCTTTTATATGTCCAAATTATACTTCAATTGTAAGTTTATGTATATGTTTTTCTAAAATATTATTTATTTTTTCATTGCAGCTTTTCCTTAATCCTTCAAATAGGAGATTTGTTAAAAATTAGCCTTTATAGAATACGATATTTGTCCGTTTGAAATTGTTCAGAATAGGAATAAACGATTAAAAGTTTAGTAGTGCAAAAATCAACAACAATCGTTGTTGATTTTTGCACTACTCTTTGATTCCTTCTCCGTTTTTCAGTTGTTAATTGCAGATATAACTTCAAATGACTTGGTACCTAATTTGCTCCAAGCGGATTCATCTGAATTATAGATGATTCGTTTAAGTAGATGTTCAAGCGTCCTTAACACAGACACCTAACTAATGAGCACCCCTATATAATAGCCATGTTTCTCTTAACAATATCATTGCAGTCAATCTACATTTTTGAGACAGACGATTAGTATCCATAATTTTGAAGACTCCGTACACATGGGAATCACAGAAGCTAAAGTATTGCCACATCCTGCCCCCATCATTTTGTCCTTCCTATCTCAATAACACTGTACTATATCATTCTCTCTAAGAAGCACAGATTTCAACCAAATAAGATAAATCGTTTTTATCCGGAGGCTAGAATTATATAGATATAACAACATTTCCCTTCTTATGTCCCTTGTCTACATATTCATGAGCTTCAACAATCTCTTCTAAGGGGTAATTCCTATCTATGATCGCCTTAACATGACCTGCTCCAATTAAATCGTTGAGTTTAATAAGATATTCAGGATGTATCTTTAGAAGGCTATCATCGACTGACACGTATTTCCCTGTCTGACTTAGAGCTTTTTTAGATTGTTTTTTTAGTTCTGAGCTTTTATTTTCTCCAACAGCATCAAGGATAAAATCATAGATTTCTAAATGGTTTACGGAGTCCGCTTTAGTGTAATCTATCACTTTATCAGCCCCTAGAGATTGGACCAACTCCTCATTGGAGGAACTACATATCGCAGTGACCTTAGCCCCTTTATGTTTTGCCAGTTGTATAGCAATTGTTCCTATTGCACCTGAAGCTCCATATATCAGTACTTTTTGTCCACTTTGAATCTTACTGCCTTTCATAAAGTGAATTGCCAGAACTCCACCATAAACAACCGCAGTCGCTTCTTCATAACTTATATTGCTCGGTTTATGGACCAGTTCCCCTTGAGCTATTTCTTTCGCCGAAACGCATTTGTATTCTGCATAGGCTCCACGGCTATTACCCGTAAAACCATATACTTCATCACCTTTTTTATATTGCTTTATATCCTTGCCTACTGCTTCAACAGCTCCAGAAAATACAAGCCCGATTATAGGATTTCTCGGTTTTGAGATACCTATAAATAATCTCATCATTAGTTGCATTATTTGTTTTTTAGGGAAACTAGGATTTCCTGGCATTTTAAAGCCTCTGATTACACAATCACTTGCAGTAACAGCTGTTGCGTGTATTTTTACTAGAACTTCATTGTCTTTTGGAACGGGCTTTTCCACTTCGTTAAGCTGAAGGACTTCTGGTGGCCCATATTTTGTGCAAATAACCGCTTTCATAAGTTTCCTCCTTTATCATTATCAAACTCATAAAAAGCTGGGACTTAACAGAAATATATTTATCAACTATTTAACCTATTCGCAGACATATGCTTATATTCCTTCTTCATAATTGACTGATTAAGGGTGAAAATGTGGCATAGGCTCGTATCCGTTTTAATAGATTAATCGGCCTTTAGAGAAAATTGTCCATTACATAAAAAAGATCAGGCAAATCATCCTTTGCCTGACCTTTCTCTTTTTGTATTCTTATACTTCTTGGAAATAATCTTTATAAAAACCAGAAACTTTTCCAGCGTTATCTATTACAAAGAAATACTCCTCGGTCTCGTTTTTAACATCATATGTTTTCCCAACCGTTAACATATTGTTGACCATATATTTTTTTGCATTGGTATGTACACATTTAACTGTTTTTACTGTTGATTTTTCTTGCCAATTAAGATGTAACATTTTGATTAACTCCTTTTCCATTATCATTCGATATGTCTAGTATAATCCTCTCAAAATCATGAATCAATAGAAGATTGTGATCCATCCATTCCACTTTATAATCCTACTGCATTACCTACAAAGAGGTTGAACTTTAACCTTACTGTTACGGAATTCGATAAATAGGGAATATTTTCGTATTCCATTACAATTATTTAACAACTATAATAAGCTTTATGGTATTATTGAAAAGAATTTTAACTACGGGAGGAATGAGTCAGATTAAACGAATCCTTCTATTCGTTTTGTTAGTAAGTATCACTATTTTCATGATTATGACACAACCCAATGAAGCAGACTTTTATTCGTGGCTTGAGGACCAACACGATATTCACTGCGAATCATTTACTTGCTCTCAGACTAGTGAGAGTAGCCGAAGTGTAACATATATTGAAACAGGCTCCTATATTGAAAAAGGATACTTAATCTTCCATACAATTGATAAGACGTATGAAAAAGATGATGGTACTTCCTTTACTGTGAAAGTGCTTGGAATATTTGGAGCATACATCCCCCTTATCGACGAAATACGCTAATTGCATTCTTAGCCTTGAGCAATTAGCGTATTTTATCTTTTTCGAGGAAATATCATGGTGAACAGTCCACTAACGACGATTGCTTATTTCCCTCTTCAGTTATTTTCTTACTCGTTCGAATTACCGAAATTCCCTTTTCAATCTCTTACCCTTTTATCCATCTTTCATAATGTGAATATTTTTTAAATCCTAGTTTTTGTAAGATTGGCGATGAATGCCCTATTCTTGCTTGGCAAGTAGCATATTTAACTCCAGCATGAAAAGCCTTGTTCAGTCGGTAATAGACTAAACTATTGTATACTCCCTGCTTTCGATAAGAAGGGTGAACACCACTTCCTGTAAAGTAGATGGATTGTAAATCGGAGCTGACACGATAAGCTCCATAACCAACAGGAATTCCTTCGTTGTTATAGGCCAGCACGTAGCCCCCTTTCCTGAACGGGAGCGAAAGATAATTCTTCCTTTCTTGTAACACCTTCTCTTTAATATCATTCTTATAACCCCAAATAACTGAAGTGACTTCGACAAGGTGCTGAATATCTTCTTCTGTCTCCACCTCTTTTAATTGAAAGTTTGAATGATAGGACTGAGGACAGAGTGTGTAACTTAATCCCTCATACTCATCTGTTTTTTTAAAGCCCCTTTCACTTAAAAAGGGCGCAAAATAGTTGTTTGATTCCTGATATAGCCATAATGAAAAGGGAATAGACCCATAAAAGGCTTCTACTTTAGCGAATTTTTCCTCCCAATCCTGTTTAGAACGAATAACCATTTTGACTACTTTATTGCTATTTTCATGCTGATTCAATGGGTTTTTAGTAGCGTTTAACTCTTCTTCTTCGATTGTCTCAATATATGACGGCACATACTCTGGTTCATAATCCCATTGAACCCCTTCAATACGATTGTTGATTTCTTGTAGCATCATAATTGACAGCTCCCTCTTTTGTCATCTAACTGTCGCTCGCTTTTTCCCAACAGAAGTATTCCACTTGAAGTCAAAAGTAAATAAGTGAAAGGGCTGATGCTTCATAATGGGCATGTATTTTACATTGAAATACTTCCTTGCTTTAGATACATGAACACCATTCGTTATATCATTCTTCAACTATGTTTTATTGACCGATTGCCTCTCCATCACTCTACTGATGATGTCGATTTGGCCAATTGGTCAGAGTGAACTGGATAGGACAATAGGCTCATATATTCTCGCCCTTTTCCTCTTTCCTTATAACTATTACTAGACGACTAGAAATGGCCTTTTCAAACATAATATGTATTGATGATACTTGTTTTAACCAAACATCTATTCTGTTTCGAATACACCGGGTTGTGCGATTGTTGAAGTTAACAACCTTTGGTGGTTTTTATTTACTTCTTCCATTCGTATTTTACTAAATATGGTGTAAACAAAGACCCAATAAACAATACAATGAGTCCTGCACTAATATTTAAAAAAGAATTACTGAAGGGTGAAAGGACAAAGGCAAATATTAACAAAGGTAAAATCGTTAAAGATAATGCTATGACTTTACCGGAAGTTGTTATACTATGCTCTTTATTACAGTTATCACATTCAATAGGTTTATACGATGACCAAACCGAATTATAAATTTTACCCCAACTAAATTGTCTGTTACAGTTCTCGCATTTTTGCAAAGCAAATCCCACCTTGTCGGACTATTACAAAATATCCAAATTTATTTGTATGTCTTGTTACATCAAAATACTTTTATTCCATTAATGCTGCCCGTTTGTTGAATAAAAGTATTTTGTATAATTATATTTTAGCATACATTATAAAACACCTCATATTCTATTGTGAAATTGTTTTAGCGAACTCTTTGTAGTTTGTTGGCGTTTCATTACATAACAAAGCAGATTAGTTTAGTTAATATATCCTCCTATAACATAGAATCTAACCCGTTCCATATTGAATACAAACAACATTACTATGATGGGAATAGACGTACGATTTCTTATAGCTAATCACAATATAAATTAAAGAAAAAAGCATTGGCTAAGTCCAATGCTTTTTTTACTGGAATATATAAATATTGCCCTACTATATAAACGCTAAAATTTCTCATCTTCAAGTGTTGGGATAAAACCATTTTTATTGAGTACCAGCCCAATACATAGATAGGAGCGAAACGTGCCAAAATGAAGGGTGAATATTGCTAATGCATTCACTAGCTGAAAATATGGAATTTGGAATAACTTCTTCATCCATATAATCTGGTCTTTCTAAAGATGAAATAATGTAATAACCTTCAGAGACATATGTCAAAGAGTTCCCTTCTTATCTTAACTATAGTACTTTCTTTATTTTTCTTTAAGCTGAAGTCCTAAGACTTAATAGAAAGATAAAAAATATTTGTAGACATCTATAACAAGCTCTATACAAATAATTTCTAGAAGCTAATAGGAACGTTGTTAAGGGCTTCCACATGGTCTACATAGTTATCTACCGTTGTCGTACCGTTGACACCTGCATTTTCACCAATGATAAACACTTGATTTTGAGACAAGCCAATTCGCTTATATGCTTCAATATCCGTCAATGCGTTCCCGTAAGCAAAGTCGATTATTCCTCCTGCATTGATCACCTTTGATAAGTATTCTGCTTTATATGTAGCCGCATCTTCTGCTGGAAAAGACCCTGAATATGTATGTAAGCTTCCAAATGGAAAATCGTGATCAATTAACCATTTTTGAGATGTAGAGGATAGCCAATAAGGTCGAGCGGTTAAGTAGATAATATTGTACCCTTCGGAGTCATAATGTTCTACTACTCTATTTGCAGCTTCATACATATCTGCTCGGTATGCCTCAAAAAAATACTCATCGGCATATTCTTTAAAAGATTCGAAGTCATTCGTCGTTAACGTTCCATCAATGTCAAACACAACAAATCTCTCATTTCGATTGATTACTTGAATATACATATTAGTAAACGTTGAATCCCCTTCGACATGCAATCTAATTAAATGTAATCCCTTCCCTAATTTCTTCTCTTCATTCATAGGAAAAGATATTCGACCATCCGTGTCTGTTTTTTGTCTGCCAATTTTTTCCCAAGAGGGAGTGTCTTCCGAAAATGACCATAAATAGATAGAAACCCATTCCTCTTCTAAATCTTTTCGTATATCCCCATACTGGAACTTCCCTTCAATTATTTGAGAATCCTCTGCGTTATATATTTGATCATAACCATTATGATGGGGTGTATGGGTAGATAAAAAATATTCATTAAAAAAATTAGTAAATCCCTCTTTTTCTACTGCAGGGAAGGTATCTGTCACTAAATTATGATATAAATCACTTGAACTTTCATTAGCATTCACTGCCTCATTTGATGATAGAACAATAAAAACGGGTAGAATTAAAATAAACAAGAGTTTCTTCACATGATCAGTTCCCTTCATTAAATATTGATATGGCTGTTACTCTACTTAATAGTCTCAAATAAACGTTAATTTCCTTTTATTAATTTGTAAAACTTTTATGATTTTTCAGAATTTTCATTATGTATTACCACATTAACATACCTTCTCATCATCAACAAGGGATGGCAATACGAATGCCCTGTTTAACTGAGGATGAGTATGACAATGCCTTCAGAAATGAAATTTGTAGAGAGGCTTGAAGAGTAAGACAATATAATTAAAATGGTTTTGGATAAATAAGGGAAAAAGAGCGAGATGAGATTAGGAGGGTTTAGTTTATTTAATATACATACTACTTGTACTAATTTTTCACAGTCCATCTTCTAAAAGGGGATAACTCATAAATTAAAATTTCAGCTCTGAGAATCCCCTTTTTTGTATGAATAACCTTTATTATTGATCCACTTTTCTTAGCAAGGTAGTAATCGTTTTCATTTTTCTGTCGAACATTATTTTTTTCGGCTTAATAAATCCATCTCGAAAAAAGTACTCCCTTTCGTCATTTTTATTCTCGTCTACTATGACAGATTTCAATTGTTGTACAATATATTTCCGAAATGGAAAACGATCGTATTCTCTTGGCTTATACTCTATTTGCAAAGCAGGATAATCATATATTCTACCTTCATATATAAGTTCTAGTCTATTAATCTTTCTAAAATCATCTGGTGAAACTAGGGAACTCCGTTTATTAAAGAGCTTGATACCACTTTGCTTTAATAAATCTGCTACAAACTGTGAACAAAAATAGGAAAAAGGTATTTCTATTGGATAATTTAGTGGAACTCCAAATAACCCAAAGAAATTGTAACGGTACGAGTGTTTATGCTTTTCAAACTCAGAAATCAGTTGAAAAACTTTTTCATATTCTCGTTCACTTACAGATAATTTATAAATGGCACAGGTTGTATCTGGGTACCAACTGAATGTCCCATCAACAAAGTCCTCTTGTATAAATCCACCATATAGAGGGTTAATTGGTTGTTTACGGCCAAAACTAAATACATGATTTAATTTTTCGTCTAAGGAAATGGATGCATGATTATATGGAGCATTTGTGACTAGTTTAATTGTTCTATTAAGTGTAGTACCGGTATCCGTTAGCAATATATATAGTTCTTTCATAACTCCCCCTGTTAATTATACTGGAATATAGTGATTAAAATAAATTATAGCTAGTAAATTCCGATACTTGAAAATCACAATGGTTTTAATCATTTTTTATTGTAATATGCCTAGAGAGCATAAATCATTTTTGTAAAAGAATACCTTATTAAGTGGAATACGCTAAGTTCCCTCATTTTACATAAATTGTATCTTAAATTTCAGGGTGAGTAAAGTATGTATTCGGCTAATCTTGATTAGGATAATACATTACTAAATAAAAGCTCACTAGTTCATCTGAATCATTGATATAGCTATGTTCACTATTGGCTATAAATTTTAGAGAGTCATGATTAGTTAATACAAATGTTTCACCTTGTACTTCTAGTGTCAATTCCCCATTTTGTACAAGTACATACTCTTCACCTAAATGCTTTTCAGATAAATGGCTATATCCCGGTTTTAACTTCACTGTGTAGATTTCGAATTTCTTTTCAGGATGATAAGGATAGATAGGATAAACAAGATAATTATCATTGTCATCATTGATTGGAACAATTTGATCTAACGATATCTTTTCCACTTTTTGCTTTTCCGGTTCTTTCATAAACACAGAAAAAGATATTTGCAATCCATTTGCAATTTTCCAAAGAGTTGAAACAGTTGGGTTCGTCTTACCTTTCTCTATTTGAGCAAGCATGGCTTTGCTGACACCGGTTAATTCAGCCATTTTGTCCAAACTTAACCCTCGTTTTTTTCTTATATTTACAAGATTGTCAGAGATTACTTTTTGAATTGAATCCATAAATAAATATCTTGACTCCTTTTTATGTTTATTATACCATACAATTATCTAATATATTAAACAAATGTACAGTATAACAAACAGAAAGAAGGGACATAATGAATGAATTATTAAGTGATTTTAAAGTGGAAGAAAAACCTTATACATTTATTCACGGTGTAAAAGATTGTATTCCCACTTTAATGGGCTACATTAGTATTGGAATTGCCGCAGGTATTGTTGGAACTTCTTCAAGCTTAAGTATAATTGAAGTTGGTCTATTATCAGGGTTAGTATTTGCAGGAGCCTCTCAGTTTATTATTTGTGCATTGTTAGTGGCGGGAAGTCCTTTTTCTGTCATTCTATTCACAACATTTATCGTGAACTTACGAAATTTTTTATTAAGTATGACATTAGCACCACACTTTAAAAAGTATTCATTAATGCAAAATATCGGAATTGGGGCTCTTGTTACGGATGAATCCTTTGGTGTTGCGGCAAATAAAATTGCTAAAGGCGATAAAATCAATGCCGACTGGATGAATGGATTGAATGTAATGGCCTATATATGTTGGGTTTTATCCTGTTTGGTGGGGGCAGTATTTGGAAAATGGATCGCTAATCCAGAAATATATGGATTAGATTTCGCTTTAACCGCAATGTTTTTGGCATTACTTGTACTGCAATTAGAGAATAGTAAAAGAGGTAAATTATCTCTTTATTTATCATTAATTTTATACGTAGCCATAACAATGTTCGTTTTATGTATGTTTGTTCCTTCCTATATTGCGATTATAATTTCAACCGTTACCGTTGCAACGATTGGAGTGTTAAAAGACAAATGAGTATAAATCTTTCTATTTTTCTCATTATATTAGGTTGTGCAATTGTCACTTTTATTCCAAGAGTGATCCCATTTATTTTTGTAAGGAATATAGACCTTCCTGACGTTGTATCTAAGTGGCTTTCATTTATCCCTATCTGTATTTTTACTGGCCTTATCATAAGTAGTTTTATTATCGAAGACGGACCCTTCCTATCCATTAACTGGAGTATCTTATTCGCGATAATACCAACGCTTATTATCGCTTTGTGGACTAAGAGTTTGTCTGTTACAGTACTGGTGGGAATAATCTGCATGGCTTCTATACGATATTTTTTCTAATATAAAGGTATTAGTAACTTCTTACTAAACATTGTTTTTATTCAACAATCTATTCTAGACAACATTTAGTTAACTTGTTTTGTAGATTGCTTGAATGTAATTTTCATGGAAAAAATGAGAATACGTATTTGCATTCTCATTTTTTCCTTTCCCTCTTTTATTTCGTTGTAAGTGTCTTTTTTTCAGCCATTTCCCTAAGTTTAAACTTTTGGATTTTTCCAGAAGCCGTCATCGGGTACGAATCGACAAATTCAATAAATTTTGGAATTTTATGCTTTGAAATTTTCCCTTTACAATATGTCTGAATTTCTTCTACCGTCGCTGTTTCACCCTCTTTTAACACGACCCATGCCATCACTTCTTCTCCATATACGTTGGATGGAACTCCAATGATCTGCACATCTAATACCTTTGGATGCTGGTATAAAAATTCCTCAATTTCGCGCGGATAAATATTTTCACCACCGCGAATAATCATATCCTTTAATCTTCCCGTAATTCGACAATACCCATTTTGGTCCATTACAGCTAAATCTCCCGTATGCAGCCAACCCTCTTCATCAATCGCTTCTGCCGTTGCATCCGCATTTTGATAATAGCCTTTCATGACATGATACCCTCTAGTACACAACTCTCCTTGTTCACCTTGCTTTACTTCTTGGCTTGTTCCTGGGATGACAATTTTCACTTCTACATTTGGCAAAGCTCTTCCAACTGACTCAACACGAAGTTCGATTGGATCATTCGGCCTTGTTTGGGTAATGACGGGAGATGCCTCTGTCTGTCCATAGGCAATCGTAATCTCCTCGGCGCCCATCTTGTCTATGACACCCTTCATTATTTCAATCGGGCAATTAGCACCTGCCATAATCCCAGTTCTTAGCGAGCTAATATCAAACTGATCAAATTGTGGAGAATTCAGTTCAGCGATAAACATCGTCGGGACACCATGAAGGGCTGTACACTTTTCTTTTTCTACAATTTCTAATACTTTTTCAGGAGAAAATGTCTCCAAAGGAACCATTGTTGCCCCTACCGTCACACAGGCTAAGGTTCCTAACACACAGCCAAAACAATGAAAGAATGGAACGGGAATACAAAGACGATCATCCTTTGTCAGTCTCATACATTTTGAAATATTATAAGCATTATTAATAATATTGCTGTGTGTGAGCATAACCCCTTTAGGAAATCCAGTCGTTCCAGAAGTGTATTGCATATTAATCACGTCGTCTGGATGACAATTAGACATAATTTGATCAAGCTCTTCATCTGAGCCTTTTTTTCCTTTTTCCATTATGTCATTCCAATTAAATACCCCTGGATAACTTTTTTCACTAAGAATTATGACATTTTTCAGTTTAGGTAAACGCTTACTTTTTAATTCACCAGGTTGACAGTCTTTTAATTCTGGACAAATATCATACAATATATCAATATACGAGGTGGACTTAAAAGATTCGATTAAGATTAGAGAGGATGAATTAGACTGCTTCAATAAATACTCTATTTCAGCCCTTTGATAATTTGTATTAGCCGTCACAAGTACGGCCCCTATCTTACTACTAGCAAATTGCGTGATTAACCATTCTGGTCGATTCGTAGCCCAAACGGCTAGGTGATCGCCATGAGTAATATTCATCTGTTGAAAACCTTTTGCTACTTGCCGACAAATTTCATTAAACTCTCCGTAACGCCACTTTATTTTTTCTTCAGAATATACAACGGCCAAATCATCTTTAGAAGCTATCGCTTTTTCTTCTAATAGTTGACCTACTGTCGTTCTTAACAAATCTTTCAAGTATAATCCCTCCTATGTAAAAGATAGTAAAGCAGTCCGGGCAACTTCCTGCATAGACTCTTCCTAGCCATCCTATCATACGGTTAGAGAGAATTATGTCAAAATATGTAATATTGATTGTTTCCCTCATTATGGACTTTGATCCATTTTTTACATTTAGGTTTCTACAAGACTAAAGAAGGATACGTAAACGATACTTTTCTTATAAGCCTTTAGTGGTACGTTTCATAATGGAAGCTTTTTATTTTTCAGGAGTCTAACTGAAAATATTAGTACATAACGTAACAGGAGATAGGTTCATACTGTTAACTAGAGTAATAATCGTCAATAAGAACCATTAACAACTTATGACTCGACAAATGGTATCATCTCACTCTTTATATAAGCGAATAGTCCTCTCTATACACAATAAAAAACGTGTGAAGAAGGATATTATTCTTCTTCACACGTTTTTTATTAGAATGTTAAATTTTGTTTACACTGGAAAATTTAAAGCAATTTTACCGCTTCTTACGAACCATACATACACATTTTTCCCACACTTTGTACGAGATAGGCAACCAATAGTAGTCTTGTACATAAATGGTTTAGGATAACGTTACGTCCGCCGTTACAGGATAATGATCTGAATATCCATCCGAATCACCGATTGAAGCGTCTACTATGGTCATACCAGACATTGTAAGGATCCAATCAATAGCTACTCCGCGTTCTGTTGTAGCTGGTTTTGGCGTAGTTGGGTATATGACCTCCCAAGTGTCAACAAGGTTTAACGGATTTGATGCTCCTCCGATTGGGACTTGGTCAATCAAATATTCCATAATTCGATTATTACGAGTCGAATTAAAATCCCCTACCACTATTGTAGCACGTTCATTCATCCCAGCTTGATCTTGGTGCTGCTCAATTAAGCCAACTAGTTCGATGGAGTGAGTCTCTTTACTTACCATTGGACTCACACAATAATGGTTATTATAAATGTAAAATTCTCCACCAGAACTCTCTTCTCTTAACAGTAGCCATGTAATATAACGCATATTACCACATTCCGCAGCCTCAACGAACCCTGAGTCTAACACGGTAAATTCGTTTCGCTTAATGAACATTACGTTTCCGTAATTGACAGGTATAGAAAACTCAATTAATTCATAGTCGGCCGAAAGACCTTCTTCCAAGTTATTTCTTTGCATCGGCATGGCTTCCTGCAAACCCATAATATCAGGATTAATTTCAAGGATTTTTCTAATTATCCCACTTCTACGATATCTCCAAGTACTGCCATCAGCTAATATGTTAAAAGTCATAACCTTCAATTTAAATTCCCTCTTCTCTTACATTCTCACTGTATTATATGTAAGAAAAGAGAGATTGCTTGTACGAATACCTTATAAATAAAGCAAACCGTCCCTTTATCGATGAAAAAATATTTATTTCTACATTATCTAAGGGGTGAATCTTAACAAAAGAAATCTATTCATCTCCAATAATTTCTAGTTTAATAGTTAGCCTTGCTTCAAAGCTTGTTGATAGAAGACTAATTATGACATACGGAAAAGTATCAAGCTTGCTTTTTCATCTACCTATCGGTAATAGGCTTATTGTACTTTAACATTGACTTTCAGTTTTGGAAACTTATTTATCTTTCTCGTAATTTCTTTTATTTCGTAGCCATGACCATCTTTCTCTTGGTGATCTTCAAAGTACTTATTGATCATTTCCTCCGCTACCTTTATCACTGACTCTTGACTGTTTAAATAGTACTCTACTTCTTCATAATATTCATCTTCTGTTTCATAACGATTATTTTCATTTTGAAGCAAACCTGCATGAACATAATTAAATTTTGTTGCAATGGTTTTACAAAGTTTTGTTCTAAATAAATTTCCCTTTTCCTTGAACTTAACAACAACATCTAGTCTTTCCCATCCAGATGTAACAGCCTTTCCATTCCAATAATCGAGTCTTACGCTAACTGGTATCTCCATGTCATCCTCCGCTACCCTTCTATTATCTTTTTTCAGATTTATATTTTGTTGAACTAATAATCCTTCGTATATTTTATGTATAATCTAATGAGGAATTTTTTATAAGTGAATGAGTTTACTGTTCACTTTGATCAAGCGCTCATTCAATGGTGTTAAGAAATATTTTCTTCTACATGAATTTAAATCCGTACAATGCATATTTTCCCATTTTTTTAATATAATATCAACTATCAAATTACCCGATTATTAAAATATTTTGTTTTTTTGTCATTTTAAGTCACAAATCCTCTGAAATACTTCATTTTTATTTACAGTATGCTTCATTTCTACACTATAAGAGAGTCATGTTTAAGTGCCTAACTCTAGTTCCGGTCAAGTAATCTCAAAATCTCAGTAATAGTTTATTTGTCCAAAGTTATACCTTACTTTGAAGAAAAGCAATACACTATTCGTTCACCGAGAGGATTCTTTTCAATGTGTCAGAAGACTATCTTATGTTGGATTTGCTGTATATATAACAACAGAAAACGAACAGCACCCATTTTTTGAAAAACCATTGAAAAATAAATGAAAGAAAACAAATGCACTTGTACGTTTCATTAGAATATGGAAATTCATTAAGTAAAAAGTCACAATAGCTGACCATGTTTCTTATCATTCATAAAGGCAGTCCTTATTGCTAAATTCCTATTTCTCCCTTCAATTAATGAATCGTTTAAAAGAAATTATAAATAAGGACTTTTCACCGTAAACAATACAGTGTAAAATAAATAGAAAATATTGAATTTTTCAATATTTTTATTACCGAGGAGGTTGATGATGAAGATTTTAAGTAATGAACAGCTGGTTGCAGCCTACCGGGACGCGAAAACTCATGGTCAAGAGAAAGATTGGATACAATTGTTAAAAAAGGAACTACGCCAAAGGGGATTAAAACCATTTAAAAGCGTATAAATCAGTCGATAAAGAATAAAAACTGAGACGTTTGGCTATGCCAAGCGTCTTTACACGTGCTCTTTCTTATTTTTTAGTTTTTCCATATCTTTATTTGATAAAATGCCTAGCGCATGGAAAATGTGACTGTACATTAACATTTTTTTAGCATTTTTTGGTGACAAAATGAGTCCCTCCTAATACATACTGTTACTTATAATTTATGCAGATACTAAAAAAAGTTTCCCTAACGCAATTTAAATAACTACTCGCACAGATCCTTACTTGATTCTTCTCATAAAAAAATATTTACGTGCATAAGGTTTAAATGCCCTCCATATTTCAAGTTTAATCAACAATCTAATATGAAACGTTTATTTTAAGTAAAATAAAAACACTAGAATTAAAAAATTCTAGTGTTTTCTTCCTTTGCACGTGAATATTGCATCAGGAATTCGAATAACCTATTATCCTTCAAGCAGTAGGTCTTCAGGGTTTTCTAGAAGTGACTTCACTTTTGCTAAAAAGCCAACCGCTTCTTTTCCATCGATAATACGATGGTCATAGGATAGGGCCACATACATCATTGGACGGTTCTCCATGCGCTCTTTGTCAATCGCAACAGGGCGAAGCTGAATCGTATGCATACCAAGTATTCCTACCTGTGGTCCATTTAAAATTGGTGTAGACAATAATGAACCGAATACGCCACCATTTGTAATGGTAAAGCTTCCTCCTTGAAGATCACTTAATGCCAGTTTATTATCTCTTGCTTTTGTAGCAAGACCGACAATCTCACCTTCAATTTCAGCAAAATTTTTCCGGTCACAATCACGGACAACCGGTACGACAAGCCCATCTTCTGTCGAAACCGCAACGCCGACGTCATAAAATTTCTTTAAAACAATTTCATCGCCTTGAATTTCTGCGTTTACGTAAGGGTATTGTTTTAACGCTGCTACAACTGCTTTTGTAAAGAAGGACATAAATCCTAATCGTACATCATGATCCTCAAAGAATTTATCTTTTTTTCGCTTCCTTAGCTCCATTACATTCGTCATATCAATCTCATTAAAGGTCGTTAACATAGCGGCAGTTTGTTGAACCTCAACAAGTCTTTTCGCAATCGTTTGACGACGACGAGACATTTTTTCACGAACAACCGGTTTTGTATCTACTTGTTTTGGAGCAGGTGCAGGGCTTGATTCCTGCTTTTGTGGCTCTTGAACCGCTTTTGGTTGCTTATCAAATGAATCTACGTCCTGTTTACGAACGCGCCCTAATGGATCAACCGTTGGTACTTCTGATAAATCAATTCCCTTCTCACGGGCAAGTTTTCTTGCAGCAGGAGATGCAATTGGACGTTTTCCATTTTCGTTTACTTCTACTTCTGGCTCACTGCTAACTGCTGGAGAATCCTGTTTTTCAGTTTCTACAACTACTGGTTCCGCTTTCTCCACTTCAGGAGACCCTTCACCGACTAAAGCAATGACTTGGCCCACCTCTACAGTATCACCTTCTACTGCTTTTAATTCTGTTAATACGCCTGCTTCATCAGAAATAACTTCGATATTTACTTTATCTGTTTCTAGCTCTACGATATATTCACCTTTTTCAACCATATCACCTGGCTTTTTCACCCATTGAGCGATCGTACCTTCCGTAATTGATTCTGCCAGTTCTGGAACTCTAATTTCTGCCACTTTCATATCCTCCTCTAACTTAACGGTTTAAAGCTTCCTGTAATATTCTATTTTGTTCTTTTTTGTGTACCGTCGGCTCTCCTTCTGACGGACTTGAACGTCTTCGACGCCCGATATACGAAACATCGATTGAAGCAGAAGCTAATTCATTCAAATATGGCTCAACAAACGTCCATGCACCCATATTTTTTGGCTCTTCTTGTACCCAAACAACCTCGTTTACATTCGGGTAGCGCTTAAGAATATCCGATACCTGTTTTTGAGGGAAAGGATAAATTTCTTCAACTCTTACGATGTGTAGCCAATCACGGTCCTCTCCAGATGCTAGTTTTTCTTCAAGCTCAATGCCAATTTTACCTGTACATAAAACAATTCTTTCCACTGACTCTACATTGTCACCTAATCCTTCTTGCTCCAGTACTGGCTGGAAACGACCCGTTGATAATTGTTCGGGTGTTGCAGAAGCTAGTGTATTACGAAGTAAGCTTTTCGGTGTCATGATGATAAGTGGCCTAACCTCTTCTTTTTGGAGAATGGCCGCTTGTCTTCGTAAAATATGAAAGTATTGGCTTGCCGTTGAAACATTTGCAACAGTCCAGTTGTTTTCCGCTGCAGATTGTAGAAAACGCTCAACTCGTCCTGAGGAATGCTCAGGCCCTTGCCCTTCATAACCATGTGGTAATAGCATAACGAGTCCAGATTTTTGACCCCATTTCGCTCTACCAGATGAGATAAATTGATCAAACATAACTTGAGCCATGTTAGCAAAATCACCAAACTGAGCTTCCCACAATACTAATGTTTCTGGAGCAAATACGTTGTACCCATATTCATATCCAACAACGGCTGATTCTGTTAATGGACTGTTGTGAACAACAAAGGATGCCTTACCACCATCGATATGATGAAGTGGAATATATTCTTCCCCTGTTTCTACATCATGTAAAACAAGGTGACGTTGCGCAAATGTTCCTCTTTCAGAGTCTTGCCCACATAAACGAATCGGAGTTCCGTCCTTTAAAATACCTGCAAAGGCTAATGTTTCAGCATGAGCCCAATTGATTTTCCCTTTACCTTCAAATGGCTCTTTTCTGCGATTTAGTATTCGTTCAAGTTTCTTAAAGACTTTGATATTGGCTGGCCATGTTAAAAGCTTTTCATTTATTTGTTTTAATTCTATTGTATCTATACTCGTATCAACATTCGATAACCCATTCGATACAATTTCAGGCGGATTCATTACGATATCCGGATCATCTTCCTTTTTCGGCACTTTATCAAAAGCGCTTTGAAGAGTTTCTCGAATTTCTTTTTCTAATTTCGCGATTTCTTCGTCTGTAACAATTCCTTCGTTTTTCAATTTATTAGCATATAGTGATTTTGCCGTCGGGTGATTCGAGATAATGCTATACATTAAAGGGTTTGTTACCATTGGCTCATCCGTTTCGTTATGACCAAAACGACGATAGCCAATTAAATCAATGACAAAGTCCTTTTTAAACGTTTCTCGATACTCATATGCTAATACAGCAGCTGCCAAGCATGCTTCCGGATCATCTCCATTAACATGGATAATTGGAACTTCAAATCCTTTCGCAGTATCGGATGAGTATTTCGTTGAACGTGAATCATAACTCTCAGTTGTAAATCCAATCATATTGTTTGCAATAAGATGGATAGAACCTCCTGTTGAATATCCACGTAAACCACTAAAGTTAAACGTTTCTGCAACAATTCCTTGTCCAGGAAAAGCAGCATCTCCATGAATCATGATCGCATAAGATGATTCTGATGATTGAGTTGGGTAGCCAACCCCTTCCCTCTCTTCTTGTGCAGCTCTTGTATAGCCTGCAACAATCGGGCTGATTACCTCTAAATGACTCGGATTATTTGCAAGGGTAATACGCGCTCGAGCGGTATTAGCACCTTTGATTTGTCTATCTGCACCTAAATGATATTTCACATCTCCCGTCCAGCCATACGTTATTCCGATGGAACCTTCTGAAGGGATTAAGTCTTTACTCGGAGAATGCTGAAACTCTGCGAAAATCATTTCGTACGGTTTGCCTATCACATGAGCAAGCACATTCAAACGTCCACGGTGAGCCATTCCAATATTTACGGTCTTGGCTCCTTTTTCTACGGAATGTTGAACTAATTGGTCTAATAATGGGATCATTGAATCTAAGCCTTCAATTGAAAAGCGCTTTTGACCTACAAACGTTTTATGTACAAAATTCTCAAAGCCTTCTACCTCTGATAAACGTTTTAATAGGTTAAGCTTTTCGTCTTTCATAAGGTTTAAATTGATTGAACCAGACTCAATTTTTTGACGCAGCCATTTTTTCTCTTCAAGTTCATGAACATGACTATATTCAAATGCCATTTTATTTGTATAAACTTCTTTTAAATGATTGATCGCATCAAGTCCATTTTGGACGTGTGATGGTGCATCTGGACAAATATATTGAACAGGTACATGTTTTAAGTCTTCTTCGGTTAAATTAAACGTATCAAGCTCAATTCTTCTCGTATCAAGCTTTCTCGTTTTTAACGGATTAATATCTGCTGCTAAATGACCATATGTACGAATATTATCCGCTAATTGAACAGCTGCTACTACTTTTGAAAAAGACGAAGGTGAAATAGCTGCCTCTCTCTCTGTTTCAAGAGAGCTGATTCCATTTGATTGCATTGGAGAACCATATTGTTTAAATAGTTCTTGCAATTCTGCATCAACACTTTCAGGATCATGTTGAAATTGTTCATATACATCCATGACGTAACCAAGGTTTGGTCCAGAAAATTGTTTCCATGGATCCACTTGGTTCGAATGCTTTTTCATGTGTAAAACCTCCAACGATATTGCCCCATTTTTCTCTATTCATTATGGGTTCCATTTATTCTCTTTTTTTCACAATTCAAATAATAAAAATATTATAGCAATAGAAGAAATGAAACGCTTACATTGCCATTTTATCACTCGTTTGTAGGAAGGAAAAGACTTTAAAGTAAATTTCATAAATTTTTGATGATTAGGCTATTTCATTTGCTCATTATACTCAATAAATCCATCATATAATGAAGGTTTTAAAATATCCGCTAGACTATTCTGAAATAACAAATAATAAAGCGCTTCCTTTTCCAAAAAAACGTAAGCAACGTATCAATTCATTTTCATTAACCATCTTACTACTACTGTCTAAAAAAACCAAATATTTTTTTCTGTTTTCAACAATTTTTCTACAATTTTTTTTGGTCATTTTGCCCATTATTCTTCTCTACAAATGAACATCCATTTTCAATTGGGCATATCATGGGTATATAGCGGAGAAAATTACGACAAGGTTTATAGATTTTTCGTTAGGGAATCTTTAAACCGTACATTTTATTAAAGAGAAACTTCTTTCAGATGTTCGAAGGATGTGACGAAGAAGATGTTTCCATGGAACATGTTATTCCCTAATTTAAAAAATGGTCAAAAAAATGGTTTTCCTTCCTTCAAAGCAGACGATATTGAGCAATATGTTCAAAATATTATAGATTCTGCTTTACATGCACAAAACCATGGACAATCAAATACAACATCAGATACGAACTCGGATGACACTCAAGCTAATGAAGGTGTTCCGCTCAATATATACGAAACCTTTGATTTTATCTTTCTTCGCTTGGAGATAGACGAAGAGGAAGTGAAAAACACAAAAATTTCTCACACGTCACATTCCATTTCCATATCAACTGGTTTCTCAGATGAAAGACATACCATTCCCCTCCCTTCACCCGTTCGTAAAAAAGGAACCTACGCTCAATATAAAGAGGGAATGCTTGAAATTAGATTATTAAAACTAAAGGAAATTGAGTACACTGAAATCGATATTATAAGGAGAAAGTAACCTTCCATAGGATTTCTTTTAGAAACAATATAAGGTCTAGTTTAATAAAACCAAAAAACTGAGAAGTTTGTCTCATCCTTCTCAGCTTTTTCCCTCATTTAGTTTAATTAAAACCTCTGTTCCTTTGTTCTCTTCACTTGAGATGTGAATTTCTCCACTATAGCGACTAATAATTCTCTTTGCGATAGCTAGCCCTAGACCATTCCCACCTCGTTCTCGACTCCTTGATTTATCTGTTCGATAAAACCGATGAAACACTTTCGGAATATCATTAGCCGGTATACCCATTCCAAAATCTTTTATCAAAATGAGGACCTTCCCGCTGTTTTGTTTTATCGTAATCACAATATCTTTTCGTTGTTCCGAGTATTTAACAGCATTGTCTAGTAAAATAATCAAAAGTTGTTCAAAATGCCGCGGTGATATATCTGTTAGATATTGTTTAGATTCTTTGTCTACCGTAAACGAAAATGAGGGGTAAAGCACATGAAAGTCATCCATTACCCTATTTATAATGTCCACTATATCTGTTGCATAATATTCTTCTCTTTTATCGTCTTGTTTCGTTAAGGCTAATAAATCCTCCACAAGCTCCTTCAGTCGCTGCAATTCTTCTAGTGAAGAAAATAAGGATTCTTCTAACACTTTCGGGTCATTTTTCCCCCACCTTTGTAGCAACCTGAGATGTCCTTCAATGATTTGTAAAGGAGTTCGCAACTCATGAGATGCGTCTTCAACAAATTGTTGTTGCTGATCAAAGCTACTTTCCACCTTCTCCATCATCCTATTAAAGAGGATGAGCAGTTCACCTAATTCATCTTGTGAAGGAAGCGTTTCTACTCGTTCTTGCAATCCATTTCTTTCAATTCGTTTAATCGTATACTTTAAGTCTTTCACTGGGCGACTAAACCTCTTTGCTAAAAAATACCCAACAAGGGCACTAATTAAAAGCGCAAGTATCCCTAGACCAACGGTTAGCCAAAGAAGATTGGCCATCATTTTTTCATATCTTGCTAATGGAGAGATGAGAACCATATATCCATTAAAATTATTAGAAATGATGGGTCCTGTTCCAATGTAATAGGGGTCTGAATTTACTTCTATTAATTGAACATTTTTTTCTTTTGAAAGAGGGATTTCCGGTAATTCTGATGGTGAAATAGAGGTTGATGAAATATTTAGAAATAATTGTCCTCTTGAATTAAAAATCACTACCGCTTGTTTACGATCAATAATTTGCTGAATAAGCGTTTCACTCTCCACTATTTCTCCTTTTGTAATAACAGGTCCTCTTTGTTGATAAAAGACTGAGAGCTCGTTAAGCGTTTGAGTGACACTCACCTTTTCTTCCGTTAACATCCAATCTTTTATTGATAAATATTGAATAAGGCTAAATACCGTAAACGTAATAAAAATGACACTAGCTGATGCAATGGTCCATTTGACCGTTAAGGAAGAAGATTTAATCCACTTAAGCACCTTCTTCATTTTCTCATCACATAACCCGTACCACGAACGGTTTCGATGTACGGCCCTTCTTTATCTCCATGCAATTTATTTCGTAAATACCTTACATAGACATCGACTACATTTGTCTCCACCTCGGTGTCATACCCCCACACTTTTTCTAATAATTGCTCCCTTGTTAAAACAATATTGACATTTTCCATAAAGGATAATAATAAATCATACTCTCGTTTCGTCAGTTCAACCTCTTTACCGTCTTTTTTCACGATTCTCGACTCTTTTTCAAGAACTAAATCTCTATTCCTCAATTGCGAGAGGGGTTTTTCTTTATTCCCCTCAAACCTTCGAAAGAGAGCACGAATTCTTGCTAAAAGTTCTTCTATCGCAAATGGTTTGACAATATAGTCATCTGCCCCACTATCAAGACCAGAAACCCGATCCATAACCCCGTCTCGCGCCGTAATCATAATGATTGGCGTTGATTTGACTTGCCGAATTCTCCTACATACTTCAATCCCATTTATATTCGGGAGCATTAAATCCAATAGTATAACATCCCAGTCTTCTGCTACTGCCATGTTTACTCCTTCACGACCATCATTTATAATCTGAACATGATATCCCTCATATGAGAGCTCTAATTCAAGGAATCTAGCCAAATTCTTTTCATCTTCCACTATTAGTATTCTTTTCATCATCTTTCACTCGCTTCATCTGTAGTGTCTACTTAACCATCATTTTATACTTAACGTAAGGAATGATTTTTCCCACTCATTATGGTATTCTTTTATAAACGAATATTCTAAAAAATAGAGGGATTTAAACGTGAACTATTCAATTCATTTTATGGGGGATAGCGCAATTATCATTCATTTCGAAATCAAAGCGGATGAATCCTTTCCCCTATTGCAGTTAATCGCCAAAGACATTGAGCGACAGTTGGGGAGCATCATTTTGGAAGTTGTCCCCGCCTATCAATCCATTACTATCCATTATACCCCTTCTATCTTATCTCATGATAGAATGGCTGAACTAGAGGAAATTCTAAAAACAATGCCACGACTTAACAACCATTCTACTTTATCTCACTCTAGAAAGGTAATAATTCCTGTGTGTTACGACGAGGAATATGCGCCAGATTTACAACAGCTTTGTCACCAGCTAGCTTTATCCAAAGAAGAATTTATCTCACTACACACAAGGCCAGTCTATTCGGTTCATTTTATTGGATTTACGCCTGGGTTTCCTTTTTTAATAGGTTTACCACCTCAACTATCTGCTTCACGTAAACCAAATCCTAGGTTAAAAGTCAAAGCAGGATCTGTAGGGATTGCTGGCTCGCAAACAGGGATTTATCCTGAAGACAGTCCAGGTGGGTGGCAAATTATCGGTCGAACACCCGTCCCATTATTTATTACTAGCAAATCCCCTCCATCCTACTTATGCCCTGGAGATACCGTTGTTTTCACTTCCATTTCTTCAACCGAGTACAAACTAAAATTGAACCACCTAACAACAAGAAACGACACATAAATATGAAGTACGATAGAAAGGAGGAAATGTCTGCTATTAAAACAAATTCACCTATTCTTTTGCACTGCTCATAATGATTCAAGCAAATTTAGGCCAAGAAACACTTATCATTTAATTCCACCATTCCTTTATTCATTTCTTCTCATGTTTTGAATCTACGAATATAGCAGGTAGCAAAAGCCAAATTTTCATTATGGAAGAAGAATACAGACTCAAACGAAGGATAACATCTTATGAGTCACTAAAGATTCTTCGCATTCGCACAATGAAAAAGTGTGGCATGGGAACTTATCGATTGTGATAAATAGCAGGTAGCATCCATGAGTTTTTATATAAATAAATCAGGCTTATTTACCACCATTCAAGATTTAGGCCGAATTGGTTATCGAAAATATGGCGTCCCAAAAAGCGGAGCCATGGATGAATGGGCATGTGGACTCGCTAATATTATGTTACATAACTCCACCGATTGTCCGTGCTTAGAAATTACTTTAATGGGTCCCGTAATAGACGTTCTCGCTCCAACACAAATATGTGTATGCGGAGGGAACCTTTCTCCAAAAATTAACCTTACTCCCATTGAAAACGGCAAACCGTACTTAGTTAAAAAAGGCGATTCAATTTCATTTGGAAGAGTGATATCAGGCTGTCGAGCATACCTTGCTGTAAAAGGGGGATTTACCCTTTCACCAATTTTAAACAGTTATAGTACATACGTTCCTTCTGCTTTCGGGGGTCTTCATGGAAAGCCGATTCAAAATGGGGATACTCTACCTTTCACTCCGATTGATGAGGAACTGTTTAAACGAAAAATCTCACCTGCTTTATTCAAATACCTTGAGGCAGATTCAATTCGAATTCTCCGTGGAAGACATTTTGACGATTTTACTAAGTGTTCTCAAAATGCTTTTTTATCTACCCCATATCAGCTTTCTGCTAAAGCTAATCGTATGGGCTATCGTCTAAACGGAGAACCTGTTCTAACGCAAATGAAGAAACACTACCCTACCGAAGGGGTCACCATAGGTACGATTCAAGTGCCTCCTAATGGAAATCCCATTATATTGCTGAGTGATGCCCAAACAACCGGTGGCTACCCGAAAATCGCTCACGTTATTACGGGTGACCTCCGCATTTTAGCACAAAAAAAACGTCGTGATACGATTTCTTTTCAGGAAGTAACATTGGAGGAAGCGTTACGTATCTACCAACAACTTGAACGAATAAAGCGGCAAATTGAGGCCGTAATGAACATTAATAAGGGGGGATTATCTTGACATTCATCGATATTAATTGCGATATAGCCGAGGGGTTTCCTTATGATCAAGAACTAATGAAATACATCTCCTCAGCCAATATAGCCTGTGGGTTTCATGCAGGAGATCACCAAACAATGAGAAGAACAGTTAAATTAGCGCTTGAAAACTCTGTTAAGATTGGTGGGCATCCTGGGCTGGACGATCGTAAAAATTTCGGAAGAAAAAAAAGAAATATCTCTCCTGAAGATTTATATAGCCTTTTGCTCTTTCAATTCGGGGCATTATTCGCTATCACCAAAGCCGAAGGAGGTCACCTACATCATATAAAAGCACACGGAGCGTTGTACCATATGATAAATGAAGAAGTTGACTTAGCCAAAGCCTTTTGTCATAGCATTATCAATTTTGACCCTCATTTAACCATTTATTGCCCACCTTATGGACAGTTGCACACGATAGGAAATTCATTTGGACTTACAATAAAAAAAGAAGTTTTTGCTGATCGAACTTACAGGAAAGACGGGTCACTCGTTCCTAGAGAGAAGGAACATGCAATGATTACAAGAAAAGAAGAAGCACTAAAGCAACTATTGTTAGTCATTACAGAAGAGAAAGTAATGTGTGAAGATAACACAGAGTTAGCATTAAGTGGAGATACCTTTTGTTTACATAGTGACCAGCCTCAAGCTGCTTCCTTTGCAAAATATTTAAGGAAACAGCTTGGGAACCATCAAATACGTATTATGTGAAGTAAGATTCTATCCTTTGACAAGACGGGTCACTCTAGTTCTGGTCGTTATGACTTTTTAACCCTTACGCCCAAGTTTGCCAGCATTTCAAAATAATTCGGACATGTTTTTGAAACACAACCGGGGTTTTTGATTTCAATCCCCTCTACCCTACAACCTATTAGCGCAAGAGACATTGCGACACGATGATCATCGTAGGAATCTAAAAGAGATGGAGTAGGCTTTCCTGGATAAATTTTTAATCCATCCTCAAATTCTTCTACTTTAATTCCAAGCTTAGTTAGCGATTGACATATGGCTGTTATCCGATTTGATTCATGATGACGTATATGAGCAACCTCTCTTATCGTAATTGGCGCATCGGCAAATGGAGCAATGGCGGCAAGAGTCAGCGTTTGATCAGACAGCTCTCTCATTGATAGTTCAAACCCTCCCTTCAACTGAGGAGCTCCTTGTAACTCAATAAATGATGAACCTTTTCTAATTTTACAGCCCATCTTTTCTAAAATGTCGACCATCTGTATGTCTGGCTGTTTTGTTCCATATGAAAGGCGATCAATACGTATCCTCCCGTTGGTCAATGCCGCCAGCGCAAGAAAATAACATGCGGTAGACGCATCCGCTTCTAATGTAACCTGCTGAGGTGAATAACTTGATGGGTTTACTTTGATTTCTTGAAGTGTGTGATCATAGTCGACGTCTGCCCCAAACTGTTCCATCATTTGAAGAGTTAAGGTTACATAGGAATGTTGGACAATATAGTCCGGTATTCTTATCGTTATCGGACTTTTTGCATATGGAGCCGCAATAAGTAATCCACTAATAAATTGGCTTGATACCTTACCTGAAAGAGACACTTCTCCTCCCTTTAAACCCTTACCTTTAAGGGCTAATGGGTAATGTCCTTGTTTTTTCACGTATTCTATTTCTGCCCCTAATTGGTTTAAAGCCTCTATAACAGGAGCTACGGGTCTATTACTCATCTGTTCACTTGCCTCAATAGCCCATTTTCCTTTTGTAGAAATAGCTAAAGCACCAGGTAAAAACCTTGCAATCGTTCCAGCAGACCCTATATACAAATTCCCTGAGGTCCATTCTCCTCCTTTCCCTTCAATTAAAACGGTATCTTCTTCTTGATGAATGACAATCCCTAATCTTCTTAATGAATCTATGCACCAATACGAATCATCACTGTTTAGTATTCCTGAGAGTCTTGATGGACCATGAGCCAAAGCACTTATAATTAATGCACGGTTGGTTAAGCTTTTACTTCCTGGAATAGTTATCGTTCCATTCATCCGTTTTTTAGGCGGAGAAATGATAACTGTATTCGCCTCACCTATTGAACGAGTGTTGGAACCTTCATTTTTCTTCATGATTAATCTCCTTCTACACATATGATTCTTTCATTATAATTTTGGTCATGTTATAAATAAAATAAATATATTTAATAATAGGTATAGGTGGTATTTATATGATAAGTGTAGAATTGTATCGAGTTTTTTATGTAACGGCCCAAGAAAAAAGCTTCTCCAAAGCCGCAATGAAACTATATGTTACTCAGCCTAGCGTGAGTCATTCCATTAAACAGTTAGAGGAAGCATTACAGCTACAACTATTTATTAGAACACCAAAAGGAGTGAGCATGACAAACGAGGGCAAAGCTTTATTTCACTTCATAGAACAAGCTTTTTCTTTAATTGATAGCGGAGAAAGAAAAGTGACTGAAATGAGAGAACTACAAGCTGGATCTGTTACAATTGGAGGCAGTGACTCTATATGCAAACACGTTTTACTCCCTTCCATTCAATCTTTTCAACACCTGTATCCCGATATCCGCATAAAACTTCAACATGGATCTACCCCTACCATTATTGAGAAACTAACTAGTGGGATTATTGATTTCGGTTTTATTCATTTACCGATTCATGATCAACAAATTGAAGTAACAGAAATTCTTTCAAGTAGAAATATTTTTGTAGTAGGGGAAAAATACAAAGCATTGAGTGAAGAAGTAGCTATTTTAAAAGATTTACTTCAATACCCTATTATTTCTTTTTCTGAAACAAGTAGTTCAAGAAGATTTCTTAACGATTTATTTCAAAAGCAGGGATTCATAGTAAAGCCTGATATTGAAGTAGGAAGCGTTGATTTAATCATTGAATGTGCAAAAATTGGCATGGGAATCGCCTTTGTCGCAAAGGAGTACGTTACACAAGAACTAGACAAACAAACTCTATTTGAAGTAAAGCTAGAAGAAAAAATAGTGAATAGAAAGATTGGATTAGTAAAGATGAAGGAACTACCACTATCTGTTGCTGCGTCGGCATTTTATCAGCACTTATTACAAAAGGCATAAAGTTTCATTTAATACGATAAGTGTCTTTAAAACCCTTTTTCTAGCAAATCTTCAAGGGCACAAACAATAATACGTAAAAAAACAAGTCTACTATATAGTAGGAATAACTAGCGTTCGAACTACTTCCCACAATGATCATAATGGTATTGATAACGATTCAGCTAGAAACATGGTTAAATAAAATATTGTTAATGAATTCAATTTCAGATAAAAATACAAGTGAAAAGAATCAAATTAGTAAGAATGGAGTAATGTCTTTTATCTAGTTCCAGGTGCTATAGATAGTTTGATTCATCAGTAATTCACTATTTCACTCACTTCTTAATAAAGATTTATCAATAGGAGTGAGATAAATTTTGTTTATTGAATAATTGACATTCATAATAGGGCTTATTGTTATAGTGATTGTGTAATCATAGCTGATATAACGCTTATTTTACCCTTCAAGAAAGGTGAACGTATCTGTTGCTTAGGCGGAGGGTTAGCCCTTGGTACTAGTTCACAAAGTAGGTAGGCTAATTACAGCCCTACCTTTGTCCTACAATAATTAATTCCTGGATTACACGCTTCTGGTGGACTACTTGGGTTGTCTGTACACACATTTCCATTGTAAATATTCGGAGTTGTAAGTCTGCTCCAACCAATACAAACTTCTCTTTATCTGGAGAGGTTTACTTCTTAAGAACCACATATCGTAGCAGGATCGCTATCCCCACATTGGTTCCCATCATAGGTGTTGTCGGCAAAAGCATTACCTAGCGCTTGAATGTCAAACTCAAAGTTATTTCTCGCTTTGTTAAAGCGAATGGTATTGCCAATTGCTCCGTCTTGAACAGTAATCCCATCATTTATAGCTTGGGTACCATTATTATTAACAGTGTTTGAATCAATGATATTATCATTAGAGTTATTTTCAATATCCATACCACTCCCAGTATTATTACATACCAGGTTATCTATAATACTATTATTACTATCGCCTCCAACCAGTATTCCCCTAGTAATGTTTTGACTGATTATATTATTCAAAAGCGTATTAAAATCTGAATTCACAAAAAATCCTTCACCTAAATTTTTCTCAGATGTAACCTTTAAGAATTTATTATTTTCACTTCCACCCGTAATATTAACTCCGTTGTCTGCATTTGTAACACCTAAGCAATTTATTAAACAATTGTGTTCTGCAGCGTTTACTTCAAATCCATCATCGCCATTAAACAATGTCGTACACTGAATAAGCAAATTATTGTCTCCACCAACCTGAATACCGTCAGATGCTGTTGGACCATTATTCAGTTTTGACTCAATATCTTTTAGAATATTATTATTAGAATTCACAAAAACACCATCTAGAGGAAATCCTTGAACCGTGAATTTTTGCAATATTGTTTGATTCTCACTCACTATAACTCCCCGTCCCAAAATATCCGCTGGCTCACCATCGATGATTGTTCGACCAATCCCACAACCAAAGATTTTTAAATTCTCCACTGTTACTTCAAATCCATCAAACTTTCCTGCTAAAATTTTAATACTGTCGCCAGGACTTGATGCATTAATAGCATCCTGTACCGTCGGAAAAGCTACTGTTGGTACAATTCGTAGCATATCTTTCCCCCTCCTCTCTTCATAAAATTTGTGCGTTAACTAGTTCACAAGTTCGGTAGGCTGATTACAGCCCTACTTTTGTCCCACATTAATTAATCCCTGGATCACACGCATCAGGTGGACTACTTGGGTTGTCTGTACACACATTTCCGTTGTAAATATTCGGCGTTGCAGGACCTGCTTCATCCAATATGCTGAAGTTTTCGTTTAGCTTTAATTTATTGAAGGTAATCGCATTCGGCTCCACAGTACCAGCACCAATAATCACAAAGATTCCCGCATTATCTGGTTGCATCATCATCCCATTTCCACGTACAATATTCCAGTCAACACGATTTCCATTTGGCTCATTACCTTCTGGACCTACTATAGCAATCCCGATTGACGTATTATTACAACATCTGTTTTCTTGAATTATATTATCGTCTGTTTGGCAGTTAATCCCTATATTGTTTTTAATCGCTGTATTGCCAACGAGTGTGGTTAAATTTCCGATTTGTGCATCCTGTGTATTCAATAAAAATCCAGATCCTGTGTTAAGTTTTGCTACATTATCGACAAGGATATTATTCTCATCGACCACACGATAACCATCGGTATTTTCATTGCTTGTATTTTCGACTAGACAGTTGTTATTTCCCGAAATAAGAAATCCTTCACTAACATTGGATTTAGCGATATTTTCACTAAAGGTGTTATCACTTCCCACAATTCTAAAACCTTCACCATTAAACATAGCCTCTATCCTTTGGACGACGTTGTTATCACTTATTATATTTAAACCCACATCACTATATCCTTGTACACTAAAGTCTTTTAAATAGGTCTGTAATGCCTGAATTTCAACACCAATTGCCAATCCGCCAAAAAAGGTGGTTTTCCCGATTCCACAACCAGCGATTCGAACACGTTCAAGTGGGTCTCCATTTTGATCTTGATTCGGTAGCTCGAATGAAGGAAAATTCCCAGCTCTTACTACAATTGAATCTCCCGATACAAGAATTGGAGGAACACCGTTATCAATCACAGCCTGAACGGTAGGAAAGTCATCTGGTACAATAAAAATTGTCATTTTTCTCCCTCCTTTCTAATTAGATATTGTCTTGACTGTTCATTCCTAGCAATCTTCTACGGTTTCAAAAAGCTCAATGACATTTTCTACTTTAAATTGAAGTAACATTTCCTTTTTGATTACATGCTTAAGCGTTTCATTCACGTTATCGTTCACCGCGAGCAAATCTTCGATTGTTAAACAATCATCTTCGAAAGCGACAACAGCTGCTTGAATTTTTTCGCCTTCAGCGTTCATAATGTGGGCGAGAGCGAGCTCTTCTTGCCCAACGGTTGCGAGAAGAAATAAGAGGGTTTGATTTTTATCTAAATCTGGTAAGTTATTAAACATATCTGGAAAGTTAGGTTGTCCCATCAGAATCAACTCCTTTCTTTTTTATTTTTTCCTCGTATTATTTTATGTAGAAAGACAAAGTGTGCTTGTGTAAATAACTAGCTTAATATAAAAAAGCTACGTGTATTCCGTTCCACGTAGCTTTCGAAAGGAGTTGTGGGACCTTTCCAGTAGTCCCATTATTAGTATATGAAAGTTTCATAATAGTGATTGGACAACTTCCCTATACAAACCTCTTATATAGTGAATTCTTTCAAATATACATAATGTCTGACATTAAATAGAAATGTAGTGTTATTATACATTATAATAAATATCTTGACTTTTAATAAAATATGGTACCATTGCTTTTTAAACCTTACTATCATCTATATAAACTATTTCACATTAAATCAATAACCTATGCAAGTCATCTAGGTCTTATTCGGCGTTTGTAACCTTTTCAAAACAAAAAAACTCACTAGTACCTGTATTCCCATTTATACCTACACAAGCTATTCCAATAAAACGATGTTCACAGTCTATTAAACTTATATTGACAGAAAACCACTCAAAAAGCTTCATATAAAATTAATTCTTGTTCCACTTGAGGTAATTGACTCAATATTTCATCTTTTTTCCCTTTATCTAAAAGTTCTGACTGCCTTGACGATTCATCGACTAAAAAGACGACTAGCTCGCTCTCAGGAATGTTTTTATTGGGTAAATAATTTTCATCAAAAATATATGGTTTACAGATATAATAAATTTCATTTTCAATTTTTACTTCTTTTAACAAAAGCATAAGCCCTTCATTTGTTTGGACACTTCGCTTTATCTCCTTTACTTTAGAAAATGATGCCTCTCCTTCAATCGAAAGAAACTTTGATTCTGCAACAAACGTCCACTGTTTAGTTTGAAAAGGAGTAACATTTAGTGGCTCAACAACGATTTCGAAATCAGGGTATTCCTCCACTAACGCTTGATAAACTTCCATCTTAGAGTACCCTTTAAAGCCTAATGTAAAAATCATTAACGTTAACCCCAAAATCAATACTGAAAGTTGAAGCTTTCTTTGCTTTGGATGGAAAAAAATCAATAGTGCAATGAATATCAAAAATGGGATGGCAAGAAATAAATCATTTCCTGAAAATAAATAAAATCCAGTTCCCCTCGATTCAAAAATCGGATATAACCAGGGCGCTCCATTATCGAGTGTATCCATTACTAAGTGCCCAATAATGAGAGATAAAAATAATGCCATCCATTGTCGGCTAAAACGAATTCCAGTGATAAAAATACGAGACATCATTGCCAAACCTAAAGTTAAACTTGGAACGACAAAAAGAGAATGTGCCCAAAAATAAATATCCCCGCCTAATAGAACAGTTAACAAATCTGGGATAAGACCTGCTAGAAAGCCAAAAAACATTAAAATCCACATATCTTTTCTTCGTGAGACTTGTTTATAACACACTAGAAAGGCAACAAAAGCTCCCACAGCTCCATGGTACCCAACTTCTCCTATCACATTCAATATACTCATTCAACACGACTCCCTATAAAAATTCTTCTTATCGTACTTTTCCCCCATTGGTAACGCCTTTCGAGAAAGTCATTTTTCCTTATTCAGAACGATTGTATACTTTTTCGTATACTATCTCATTTTCACTAGAAAAGCCTTTAATCATAACAAATTCCTCTACTAATTCAGTAGTATAAAACAATGGATAACCATTATAATGGTAATGCTTAATACTGTTTGTTTGATCATTTAAGGAAACTTCCTTTATCTCTTTATCATCGATTAAACCCGAAAAGAAATGATAATCTGTCCCTTGAAGTGAAGTTCCACTTATTAGTCCCCCAAAAATAATTTCTTCTCCCTCATTGTTTTCCTTATAACTTCCATAGGTTAATATTTCTTTATCCTCGAACAAATAATAGTAAATACCCCCACTTTCATCCGTAATAAAGTTTAACGTTATCGTCTCATTAATATCGATCGTCTCCATCGTCTCTTCAACAAAAGGAAAGTTGTGTGCTGTTCGAGTATCCATTATCATAAAAGTATTTACTTCCTTCCCTTTAAACTTTGCAATCAACATAGCAACGAGTAACAATGAGATTGAAAAAGCTACCATCACTCGTAAAGCTGGCGACGATGATGCTATGGCTTTCTTAATCAACTTAAATTCCTCCTTAATAAAATCATGCATTGTGTGGTTCTGTTATGAATTATTCGCATTATCTATTCATTCACAAGTAGCTTCTAAAGATCGTTTCATTACGTTATAGCTAAAAAAGACTAAATCACTCCATTTAATTCACAATGTCATCATTCTCTCCTCTCTTCTAATTTATAGACGTCAGAAAATTGTCTTCCCCTACACCATTCTTTTATTTTTTACTTGTTTTATGAGATTTCGATTGTAATAGGAAAAGGAAAATTACAAATTATGTTTAGTTAGGTGTTTATTTGTCATGAGTAATATTTACATAAAAAATGAGGCTGGGACATAACTAGCTTCAAAAAGTGAGAAAGGTGAATTTGAGAGTTCTCAAATTCACCTTTCTTTTATTTTTGGGTTTGTATACTTGTATAACCTTAGTTAATGGCAGTGAATTTTC